>DURT01000084.1 GCA_012843025.1 Tissierellia bacterium
AAGAAGTGAAACTATGGCGACGGAAAAATTAACAAAGAATATAGATAAAAACTTGAAAATAATTAAAGAAAGGCTTCCCATAGGAAAAAGCTTTGATATTGTAGGAAGAGAATTGTTATTTGACAAAACTAAAGCTTACCTGGTTTTTATAGATGGTTTTGCCAAAGACGATGTAATGCTGTATATTTTAGAAGAATTGCAGCCCTTAAAAAGTGAAGAGATTTCAAAAGATTCTGTTAAGAAACTTTTGAAACAAAAAATTGGATATATTGAAGTAGGAATATTCAACGAACTGAAGCAAATGGAAACGGCAGTACTTTCAGGGGCAATTGCTTTGATAATCGATGGGGAAGATGAAGGAATAATTATAGATGCGCGGGAATACCCGGTGAGGGGTTCCAGTGAACCAGACTTGGAGAAAGTTACCCGAGGCTCGCGGGATGGATTGGTAGAAACAGTTATTTTCAATACGGCATTAATTCGACGAAGGTTAAGGGACTCTAACTTAATTTTTGAAATAACCAGTGTGGGTAAAAGGTCCCAAACTGATGTTGTAATTGCCTACATAAAAGATTTGGCAGATGAAAAGCTTTTAAAAGAAATAAAAGATAAAGTAAACTCCATAGATACCGATTCTTTAATTATGGCTGAAAAAACATTAGAAGAGTTTATAATTAAAAAACATTGGTACAATCCTCTGCCTCAAGTTAGATTCACTGAACGTCCTGACGTTGTTGCCGCACATTTGCTGGAAGGTCATATTGCAATAATAGTTGATACTTCTCCTAGTGTAATGTTACTTCCTGTTACAATGTTTCATTTTACCCAACATGCTGAAGATTACTACCACAATGTGGCTGTTGGAACGTTCATAAGATGGATTCGTTTTTTAGGAATGATGACGGCATTCTTGATTGTTCCCCTATGGCTATTAATAGTTAACAACAAGGAATACATGCCTGATTTTTTACAATTTATCGGTCCAAAGGAGACTGGAACCGTTCCCTTATTTCTGCAGTTTCTGATTTTAGAGTTTGGCCTGGAGCTTCTTAGAATTTCTTCAATTCATACACCTAATGCACTAACAACCTCCTTAGGGATAATCGGTGGGTTGATGCTAAGCGAAATGGCAATAAATGTTGGTTACTTTGTTCCTGAAACGGTACTGTATATAGCCATTACAGGAATTGGCTCCTTTGCAACCCCAAGTCTTGAATTTGCTCTGTCAATCAGAATGTTTAATATGTTACTTTTAATTTTAACAGGAATATTTAACATTATAGGTTTTGCTGCCGGGCTAATTATAATATTTCTTATAATTTATACTACGCAACCTTTTGAAAACGGAAAAAGATATACCTGGCCTCTGATTCCTTTTGACAGAAAATCATTAGCAAACATATTAGTCAGAAAACCAATACCTTCAATAAAAAATAAGGACTAGTTAGTTCTTAGTCCTTATTTGATTTGGGATATTATCTAATTATATATCAACACTTATTTCACATGTAGTATGTGATTATTATCTTTTAATATATCTTCATAAATATTTTTTATAATGTAGTTTTCATCAGAGCTTTTTATTAATTTAGTTTTATCAATATTATATAATCCTGCCGCTCTCAAGGCTCTGGTTTCCTTAGTTATAATTCTTGGCACTGGCTGGCCTCCACCTGCAATACAACCGCCTTTACAAGCCATTACTTCAACTAAGTCATAATGTTTTTCGCCCTTCTTTATCTGCTTAATCAAGGAATCAGCATCTTTTAATCCATGGACAACGGCAATATTTATAACTTTGCCGTCCACCTCAACACTTGCTTCCTTAACTGCGTCCAAGCCTCTAACACTATTGAATATTATTTCGCAATCATCTTTGCCAAATTTATCTTTTAATAATCTTCTGAGAACAGCTTCCGTAACTCCTCCAGTAGTTCCAAATATTATACCTGCTCCTGAAGCTATACCAAAGGGCATATCCAATGATTCTTCTTCAACATCCTGGAAGTTTATTCCTATTTCCTTTATCATTATGGCAAGTTCCTGAGTAGTCAAAACAACATCTACTTCTCTTACGCCATCATGGGTAAATTCAGGACGGGCTGCTTCAGCTTTTTTAGCTGTGCAGGGCATAATTGAAACTATGAATGTTTTTTGGCCATCTTCTTTATCTTTTTTATTATAGTATTCTCTTGCAACTGCACCGAACATTTGCTGAGGAGATTTACATGTGGATATATTCTTAATTAGTTCTGGGTATTTATTTTCTGCAAATTTAACCCATGCTGGACAGCAGGATGTAAACAGAGGCAAGTTTTCATTATTTGAAAATCTCTCCAAAAATTCATTACTTTCTTCCATTACTGTTAAATCAGCACTAAGAGCAGTATCATATACTTCATCAACTCCGATTTTTCTTAATATTGACGCTATTTTACCAATAGTAACTTCTCCCGGCTTCATTCCGAATTCTTCGCCTAAAGCAACTCTAACGGCTGGTGCTATTTGGGCAATAACCCGGGTATTTTTGTCATAAATGGCATCCCATACTTTTTGAGTTTCATTTCTTATGGTTATTGCTGCTGTAGGACATACAATTCTACACTGCCCACAGTTAACGCAATTTGTTTCACTCAGTTTTTTATTAAAAGCCGGTTTAATTTGAACCTCTGTTCCCCTGTGGGTAAAACCTAAAGCTCCTACTCCTTGTATTTCATCACAAACCATTACACAGTCCCCGCACTTTATGCACTTGTTGGGATTTCTGATTATACTTGGGCTGGAATTGTCAACTTCTTGTTCTTCAATTAACTGATTAAACCTTATTCGGTTGATGCCGTATCTTTTTGCAAGCTTTTGTAATTGACATTTTCCGGTACGCTCACATACAGTACAGTCTCTATCATGGTTTGATAACAATAATTCCAAAATCATTTTTCTGTATTTTCGAATTCGGGGAGAATTGGTGTAAATCTCCATACCATCCCTTGGTACCTCTGAACATGTTGCAATTATTTTTCCAGTGGATGTTTCTACCGTACACATTCTGCAGGCACCATAAATACTCAATTCGGAATGATAACAAAAAGTAGGCAAGTCAATTCCGGCATCCCTTATTACACTTAAAATATTTTTTTGATTTGTATACTTTACTTTTCTTCCGTCTATTATCATTGTACCGCCCATGACTATACCTCCTTAATTGCTTTAAACGGGCAAGCCTCTATACAAGCACCGCATTTAATACATTTATTATTATCTATAACATATGGCTCTTTAATTTTTCCTGAAATTGCGCCTACTGGACAAGTTCTGGCACACTTGCTGCAGCCTTTACACATGGAAGTATCTATAGTTATTGTAGCCAATCCCTTACATATTTTAGCGGGACATACCTTGTCCTTCACATGGGCAAGATACTCATCGTAAAAATACTCTAAGGTACTTAATACCGGATTAGAAGCAGTCTTACCTAAGCCACAAAGAGCAGTATTTTTAACTGTATCAGCAATTTCATAAAGAAGATCCAAGTCTTCCAATGTTCCGTTACCTGCAGTAATTTTCTCTAAAATGTCAAGCATTCTCTTAGTCCCTTCCCTGCAGGGTATACATTTACCACAACTTTCTCTTTGGGTGAAACTCATGAAGAATCTTGCCACTTCTACCATACATGTATCTTCGTCCATTACAACCATGCCGCCTGAACCAATCATAGCTCCTACTGACTCTAAAGAATCAAAGCTTAAAGGCAAGTTTAAATGCTTATCATCAAAAATCAGACATCCTCCTGAAGGACCTCCTATTTGAACAGCCTTGAATTCCTTACCCTTTGGAATTCCTCCACCTATATCGAAGATTACTTCCTTCAGGGTAGTTCCCATGGGAACTTCTATCAATCCTGTATTAACAACATTTCCCGTCAATGCAAATACTTTTGTACCAGAATTGTTTTTTATGCCGTATTTCTTATACTCTTCTGCTCCATTTAAGATTATAATAGGAATATTTGCAAATGTTTCAACGTTGTTTAATACTGTAGGACATTCGAATAATCCTTTCTCAACGGTACGGGGAGGCTTAACTCGAGGCATCCCTCTTTCACCTTCTATGGATGCAGTCAGGGCACTTCCTTCACCACATACAAAGGCACCGGCTCCCTGAGAAATATGAATATTAAAGCTAAATCCTGAACCTAAAATATTGTCTCCCAAAAGGCCATATTCTGTAGCTTGTTGAATGGCTTTTTCCAATCTGTTAACGGCTAAAGGATATTCCGCTCTTACATATATATATCCTTCATGGGCACCTGTTGCAAAACCGCTTATAAGCATACCTTCTATAACTTTGTGAGGGTCACCTTCCATTATACTTCTGTCCATGAAAGCGCCTGGGTCTCCTTCATCCCCATTACATACTACATACTTGATAGGATTAGGCTGGGATAGAACCTGCATCCATTTCTTTCCAGCGGGAAATCCTCCGCCTCCCCTCCCACGCAATCCAGAATCTACTACTATTTGGCAAATATCCTTAGGCTCCATTGTAAGTGCCATGGCAGCCGCCTTATATCCCCCATTACCAATGTATTCCTGGATATTTTCCGCATCTATATGACCGCAGTTGTGAAGAACTAATCTCGTCTGTCTTTCATAAAATGGTATTTCTTCCTGGGTTTCGTATATAACATCCCCATCATGGTACATAAGTCTTTCAATGGGTTTTCCTTCTTTTAGTGTCTTTGAAACTATTTCCTCACAGTCTTCTAATTTAACGTGTAAATATAAATAATTATAAGGTTCTATACGCACTAAGGGACCTGCTTCACAAAATCCGTGGCAACCACTTTTCTTTACGCCAATGCCTTCTTCTTCTTTTGTCAAATCTATGTCAACCAATAACCCTTTTTCCTCTACCAGGCTTTTAATTTTCTCATAAATTTTTAAAGATCCCCCAGCAACACAGCCTGTTCCGGCACAGATAAGAACTTTTTTTCTCTGCTTGTCCAAAGATTTTTTATACAATTTCTCCATTGATAACAAATCATCGTAGCTTTTTATCATACTGCTTCCTCCATTCTGATTCTTTTGAGAATCTCAACTACAGACTCTGGTGTTACTTTGGGATAAACTTCATCATTTATAGTTATTACAGGAGCTAATCCGCATGCACCTAGACAGGAAACTGTTTCTACTGTAAACATCATATCATCTGTCGTATTTTTCTTATCATTTAAATTTAGCTCTTTATATATGGCTTTAAGTATTGGAATAGAGTCTCTAACATGACACGCTGTTCCATCACATATTTTTATGATATTTTTTCCTTTTGGTTCTAAAGAAAAATTTTCATAAAAAGTAGCTATGCCATATATTTTCGAATGGCTCATATCAAGGGTATCAGCAATATATACCAGAACTTCCTCGGGCAAGTAATTATACTCTTTCTGTACTTCCTGTATGATACCTATAATCTTTTTTTTATCACTATTATGACGTAAAATAATTGCATCGACTTTTTCCTTAAAGTCTACTTTAAACATTTGCACCCTTCCTTTCGTGTCATTCTATGATAATAATATAACAATGCATAGCTTAAATCAAGACATTTTTGTGGTAACGTTTTTATGCTGAAGACATCAATGTTATTCAAAGAATCTTTCTAACTTCTATTGCAAATAATGGGGAAAAATATTATAATTATAAAAACTTAAGGAAAAAGGGGTCTAAAATGACTGATATTGATAAGAAAAAATTTATTCTGAACGTAGCATTTATAGTTACCTTGTATGGCGTTTTCTATTTTATCTTTGTTTACATGATCCATTGGATTATGCCCTTCATAGTAGGATTCTTAATTGCTTTGGCCTTAAGACCTATTACAAGACTTGTCAACAAAATTGTAAAAAGTACGGGTAAAGGGGTAGCTATATTTGTAATAGCTATGTTTTACACCTTTGTAGCCCTCATACTGTGGTTTTTATTGTCATTTTTAATTGCCCAGACTACAGAATTAATTAACTTTATACCGAAATTATATTTTAACAGATTAGAACCAAAACTTTTGGAATTTAATGATTGGATAGTAATCAATGCAAAAACTATTTCACCTGATGTAGCAAGTACAGTTTCCCAAATTATAACAAATGCAATTAATTATATAGCTAATACTATAAAAAATCTATCTATTTCATTTGTACAATTGGTAACTAAATTAATATCCAACTTCCCTCTTTATTTAATATCTGTAATCTTTACTATTATTCTTTCTGTATTCATAAGTCTGGAATACGACTATATCGTAGCTTTTTTAAGGAGACAGCTGCCGGATAAATTTAATGCTACATTTGAAGAAGCGCGGGTATTTGTGACGGGAACATTGTGGAAAATGATAAAGTCCTATATTATAATAATGATAATTACTTTTATTGAAATATATATAGGCTTATCTATATTAGATATCAGATTTGCTTTACCTATTGCCGCCATTATTGCATTCCTTGACATATTGCCGGTTTTAGGAACTGGCGGAGTAATTATACCCTGGGCAATAGTTGAGTTTATTATAAGGAATTATTACTTAGGATTTGGTTTATTGATTCTCTATATAGTGGTAACCGTTGTAAGAAATATTATAGAACCTAAAATAGTGGGTAGTCAGATAGGCCTTCATCCAATAATAACTATTACTTCCATGTATGCAGGTTTAAGATTGTTTTCAGTGGCAGGAATTATAATAGGTCCTATAGTTGCTATAACTGTTAAATATTTAAATGATGAAGGAAAAATCAAATTATTTAAGTAAAGCTTCTTTGACTTAAGTCAAAGAAGCTTTTATTATTCTCTATTCTTTAATACCAACCTCTTAATTTCATAACTTCAGCTACTTTTTTAACTGAAATCATGTAAGCAGCTTGCCTTGTTGTACATCCTTGTTCTTCTTTAAGAGCCCATACATCGTTAAATGCCTGAACCATTTTAACTTCTTGTTTATCTTCTACTTCTTTTTCTTCCCAATAATATCCTTGTAGGTTTTGTACCCACTCGAAGTATGAAACCACTACTCCGCCGGCATTAGCCAATATATCGGGAATAACAGTAATTCCTCTAGTGTTTAGTACTTCGTCAGCTTCTGAAGTTGTGGGACCATTAGCTGCTTCCACAACTAATTTTGCTTTAATTTTTTCCGCTACATCTTTTGTTATGGCATTCTCTAAAGCTGCCGGAATTATTATATCGACATCTAATCCCCAGAATTCATCAAGGCTTATCATTTTAGCTTTTGGATAGTCGACTAAATTCTTATGTTCATTGTTGTAAGCCAATAGGTCTTCAAAATCAAGTCCCTCTTCATTGTATATTGCATATGTACCAACTTTAGGTGCCCATTCAGCAACAGCTACAACTTTGGCTCCCTGTCGTTGAACATTTTTAACTGTAAAACGACCTACATTTCCAAATCCCTGGATAGCAACTTTAGATTGTTTCATATCTATTCCAACTTTTTTGGCTGCTTCCCTCGTAATTACTGAAACGCCAAAACCTGTTGCTTCATTTCTTCCTTCCGAGCCACCCCATGCTACTGGTTTTCCAGTTATAACACCTAAGGATGAGGTGCCAGTTAATTTGTTATATTCATCTACCATCCAAGCCATAACTTGCCCGTTAGTGCCTGCATCAGGTGCCGGTATGTCTTCTTTTTCACCTAAGTACTTATAAAGTTTTTGCACATATCCTCTTGAAATTCTTTCTAATTCACTTTGGGATAATGACAATGGATCACAAATAACTCCACCTTTACCTCCACCATAGGGAAGGCCCATTACTCCACCTTTAAAAGTCATCCAAATAGAAAGGGCTTTTACTTCTTCTAAAGTTACGTCTGGATGGAATCGAATACCACCTTTTGTTGGACCAACTGCATCATTGTGCATTGCTCTGAAACCTTTGAAAAGTTTCATGCTTCCGTCGTCCATTCTAACTGGAATATTAACTTCAATAACTCTTTGAGGTTCTTTTAAGATTTCATAAACCGCTGGGTCTAATCCTAAGGCGTCACATGCAGCTTTTACTTGTCTTTGAGAATTTTCCAATGGATTTAAATTCTCTTTTGCCATAACTACACCTCCAAAAATAATTAGTAAATATTGTTAGTACAATCAATATTGCTGACAAATTCATTCTATCACCCTATTAGTATTATTTCAAGTATTAAAAATATACCTGTAATTATACTAAATTTGCCTGTAAAATACTAAACAGAAGCCTTTGGCTTCTGTTTAGTTTATTCATTTTCCTTTTTTCTCATTTGGTTGTAATAATAGGTTAAGGAGAATAAGCTTTCATTTAAGTGAACATTCTCCACATATACGTGTTCAGGCATCTTAAGGTCTTTGGGGGCAAAATTCCAAATAGCCCTTATGCCACACTTTACTAATTGTTCAGCAACCTGCTGACTTACACTCTTAGGAGTACAGATTACTGCAATGTCTATATGTTCTTTTGCAAGAAATTCTTCAATATCATCAGCGTCTAAAATTAGTGCATTTCGTATGGACGTTCCGATAAGTTTTGGATTTTTATCAAATAAAGCTACCACTTCATAGTCAGCTTCATAAAAACCTGTATAATTTGCAATTGCCTGGCCAATATTCCCAGCACCCACTATGATTATTTTGTACTTTTTGTCAAGTCCTAAGATCTTGGCAATCTCATTTCTCAGGTTTTCAACATCATAACCAAAACCTTGTTGTCCAAATCCCCCAAAGTTATTTAAATCCTGGCGTATCTGTGAAGCCGAAAAACCGGTCATTTCACTCAATTCTCTTGATGAAGTTTTATTGATTCCTACTTTGTTTAATTCTCCAAGATACCTGTAGTATTTAGGCAACCTTCTTATTACAGCCGGTGATATTCTATTTTGTTTATCCATATGCGCCTCCTGTGAATTTATTTTAACAATCTTTGAGAAATTTTGCAACACATTTTTTAACAATAATAATAATTTTTCTGTATTAATATATTATGTTAATATATTATGAGTTTTTCATAATTACACTTTCAACAACGTTAACAGCTTCTTCACATAAATCACAACACTTTTCAAGTCGATTGTATGCTATTGTCCATGTCATGATGTCAATGGCATTATGAGTAGTCATGTGGAGTTTTCTGACTATTTCAGTATAAAGATAATCCCCCTCTTCTTCAAGTCTGTTAATTTTTACAATGATATTATGTATTTCCTTAGATTTTCTAAAATTTTTAAATTCCCTAAATGCTTCTATTAATTCTTCACAGCTCATTAATATTATTCGGGAAAATTTAATTGCATCATCTCGGATTACTTTTACATTGTACATATACATATGAAGAAGTACATCTTCTATGCAGTCTATTATATCGTCAATTTTATGTATTAATACCAAAATATCTTCCCGCTCAATAGGAGTAATAAATGCCTTTGCAAGTCTCCTAGTTATTTCATGGGCTTCCATATCTGCAGCATGCTCTAAATCACTCATCAATTTCATCTGCTCCTGAAGTGTATCTGCGTTATAATTTCTCAAGGTTTCATCTAAAAGTTTTGCTGCTTCAAAACAGTATTCCGCCATTTTTATAAAACCATCAAAATAATTGAAATCCTTCTTTCTTGCCATCTACTACTTATTATCCTCCTATTATTAAAAAATAATCATAAATAATTTGGCCATCAAGTATCCTATAATTCCGCACCCCGGGAAAGTCAAAATCCATGCCACAACCATTTCATTAACTATTCCCCAATTCACTGAAGACAACCTTTTTGTAGCTCCCACACCCATTATTGCCGTAGTTTTTGTATGAGTAGTGCTTACGGGTATTCCTACCATGGAAGAGAGGAACAAGCAAGTAGCAGCTGCCATATCTGCCGAAAAACCTTGATATTTTTGTAACCTAACCATATCCATTCCCACTGATTTAATAATTCTATATCCTCCTATGGAAGTACCCAGCCCCATTACTATAGAACATAAAAGCATCATCCATACTGGAATATAAAAGTTGGTTACATTTGCTTGTCCATTAGCTAAAAAAATTCCAAGCATAAATACTCCCATAAACTTTTGTCCATCCTGGGCACCATGCATGAAAGCCATAGCTGCCCCACTGGCAACCTGGGCATATTGGAAAAAAATATTCGCCTTCCACCGTACTATTCCTCTGAATATTGATTCCGTTATCTTTACGACAATCCATCCCATAAAAAAACCTAAAAATGATGATAATGCCAAGCCATACAATACTTTTATCCACTCGTTGCCGTTTATTCCCTGGAAACCGTTGTGTAAAGCAATGGCAGCACCAGTTATACCTGCTATTAAAGCATGACTTTCACTTGTAGGTATACCAAACCACCATGCAGCAGTTGCCCAGGTTACAATTGCAAACAAGGCTGCACACAAGGCAACTAAAGCTTCCTTGTAGTTTCCCCCAAAATCAACCATATTGTAAATAGTTAGAGCAACGTTTGCATTTACAATAGTCATCAAAAAAACGCCTAGAAAGTTAAAGATGGCGGCCATTAAAATAGCCGATTCTACTGATAATGAACGGGTGGATACACATGTAGCAATTGCATTTGGGGCATCAGTCCAACCATTAACCAGTATCACCGACAATGTTAATATGGAGATTACTAACAACATGGGATTAGAAGTAATTTGTAATAAAAAATCCGAAAATGTTACTACCATTTTTTCTCCTGATTATTCCTAAGCATAATATATATTTTTTATTCAATTTATATCCATACTCAATATACCACAATACACATTACTTTTCCACTGTTTTTGTCTATATTATTCCAAAAGTTAATGTAACCCTTTAATAAAAGATTGAATATTATATTCGTAAGACTAATTTGGGGAGGTTTTTAATGAAAAAATTTATTTCTCTACTTATTGTTGTGCTGCTAATTACATCCTTAGCGCTCACAGGATGCAGCGAAAAACAATCAGACTTACAAAAGGTGCGCCTCATAGAAGTAACTCACTCCATTTTTTATACACCTCAGTATGTTGCCATTGAGAAAGGTTTGTTTGAAAAACAGGGACTAAGTATTGAGTTAACCAACGGAGGCGGAGCGGACAAATGTATGGCTGCATTGGTAAGCGGGGAAGCTGATATAGCTTTTATGGGACCGGAAGCCAGCATTTATGTATATCTTCAGGGAAGGGATGATCCTGCAATTAACTTTGCTCAGCTTACCCAAAGAGATGGTTCCTTCATAGTGGGAAGAGAAAAGGATGACAATTTCACCATTGACAAATTAAAAGGTCATACAATCCTTGGTGGAAGAAAAGGCGGAGTTCCTCTAATGACATTGGAATATGTTTTAAAACAGAATAATTTAATTCCCGGTGTAGATGTAAATGTCAGAACAGATGTTCAATTTGATATGATGGCAGGAGCATTCGCTTCTGGAGAAGCTGATTACACAACACTTTTTGAGCCTTTGGCATCCACTTTTGAACTTCAGGGAAACGGATATGTTCTTGAATCGGTAGGAAGATTGGCTGGTTATATTCCATATACATGCTATAGCGCCTTAAGCAGCTATATAGAAAAAAACCCTGAAATTATTCAAGGTTTTGCAAATGCTCTTTACGAAGCAATGGTTTGGGTTCAGGAACATAGTGCTATGGAAGTAGCAGAAGTTATTGCACCTCAGTTTCCAGAATCTGATGTTGAATTTTTAGCTCAAATAGTCCAGACCTACAGAGATTTAGAAGCCTGGAACCCTGATCTTGTCTTAGGGGAAGAAGGTTACAACCGACTGGTTGAAATTATGAAAGAAGCAGGTGAAATAGAAGAAGGGGCTCCTTATTCAGAAATTCAGACCCCGGAATTTGCAATAAAAGCTAAAGAAAACTACGAAAAATAATTGCAGGGACATTCCTCTAAAGGCCTTCCTCATAGAATTACCCTTAGAGGTGTGTCCCCCTACCCTTTTATCTTAATACTGATTAAATACAGGAACTGTTGTATCTTCAAAATGTAGCCCTGCTTCTTCAAAAGACAGTCCTTCAATATTGTATTCCACATCTTCTATGTTAAATTGTTTTAAACATAGTACCACTATTGAATTCATATCCTTAAATTCTCTTTCTGATAAATTTACTGCTTCCACTCCTAAATTAACTACAGCCGTATCACCAATAACAGTAACGTCCCTTAAATTAATTCCTACAGGTATATTGTTACTCAGTACCGTATCTGTAGGGGGTCCCGCAAATAACCTTTCTAAAACAGTAGAAACAGGATTACCTATCTTTTCTGCAGAAAAGGTTATAGGAACATAGTGACCCATAACTTCTGTATCTGGTGCTTTGTAGTATACTGTGTAATTTACCCCGTCAGCAGAACCATAAAGATTAATATTTCCCCTTTCAAACACTCTGTCAATTGCATATCCGTTAGAAAGAGAAGACAGTATTTGACCTTCAACTAATAATTCAACCTTATCAATTGTAGGGAACTCCGTCAAAGCATATGTAACCGCAGAAATCATATTTTCTTCTTCTTTATAACTGCCTGTGTTTAAAATGTTCTTGCTAAAATCAACTCTGCATACTCCATCCTTAATTGACATTCCCCTTATTTCTGTTCCTTCAGGCAATACTCCATGTAGTCCCGACTGGGAAATTCTTTTCTCCGTATCATTTCCCACCACCATACTTCTGAGGGTAGCTTTTGCAATTCCTTCTTCCCAGGGAATTTCCGTATTAACGGGAACTACAAAACCATTTTCATCTACATAGTATGCTGTAATTTCCGTCTTTTTTACATCTTCCACAGGAACTGCAGCTGTTTCTAAGACTTCTTCGTTAGTTTCTTCAAAAATTTCCTCTCCTATGGAATCTTCCACAATTTCGAATTCCGTTAAATCAGTTATTTCAGGATTATTTTTTTCCTTTAGACCTACCATCATATCTAAGGTACCGCATGCAGTTAAGCTTACAGCGATAAAAATAATCAGTATAAGAGATATAATTTTATTATGAGCCAATTTCATACCCTCCTCACGCCTTTATATACTTATTATATTAAGCATGTACCGAGGATATGACTAATAGCCAAATAATTAATTCTTCATCATAATTATTCCCGCCATTAATCCTCTTTTCCCTTTTTGACCTCTGTGAGAAAAGAACAAATGGTTATGGCACTTGGTACACAGACCTGAAACTTCTATGTTTTCTTCATTCATTCCCTCTTTTACCATATTGTATTTATTAATTTCCCAAAGATCAAAATGATACTTTTTCCCCTTCTTTACCATGAAATTTTCATATGAGCTGTTTGTTTCAAGAAATATATGGGCAACATCTTCATCCACTTCAAAACAACATTGTCCCAAGGACGGTCCTATGGCAGCTTTAATATTAGCCGGGTTACTTCCCATCTGAACAAAGGCCTTTATCATAACTCCCACAATATTTTCCACGGTGCCTCGCCAGCCTGCATGGGCAAGACCAATGAACTTCTTGACAGAATCATAAAAAAACACAGCGCTGCAATCTGCATGGAAGGACATTAATGCAATATCCTTTCTGTCCGTATAGATACCGTCAATATCCGTATAAGGGGATGTGGTCATAGCCCTTCCCTTATCCTTTTCTGTTACATAAAGTATATTATTAGTGTGGGTTTGCTTGGTCTGAACAATGTTTTCTATTTTTATATTGAGTTTTTCAGCCATAATATTGTAATTTGCCTCAACATTTTCCTTTGAATCACCAGTTTTAAATCCTAAATTCATAGTAGCGAAATTACCGCTGCTTACTCCTCCCTTTCTGGTGGTAAAGCAGTGGAAAAGTTCTTCATATTCTTCTAAAAGAGGAAAAGTTACATACTGAAAATCATCAATTTTATTTATCTTATACATACTAATTCCTTTCTAAAGACTCGCCTTAAAGGTAGGTTTCTCTTTCACCCATTATACCACAGTCTCTGAGATTTTTTATAGATTTCGTAAAAATATATGTTATAATATGTGTAACTGTTAATATATATGAATTTTAATAATTTGACCATGACAAGAACTGGTTAAGAAAGGAGCAAGTATGATTATAGCACCTGTTTTTGATAAAGAAAGCAATAAGCCACTATATATACAGTTGTATGAATATATCAAAAAAGAAATAACCTCTGGTACATTAAAGCCTGATTTAAAGCTGCCTTCAATAAGAGAAGCTTCATCCACCTTAAACTTAAGCAAGACAACCATTGAAAATGCTTATAACCAGCTAGTAGCTGAAGGTTATATCGACAATATCCCAAAGAGAGGATATTTCGTCTGTGATTTAAGTGAATATAATTTCGATGTTGAACTATCTCACAAACAAACAATAATTCATCATGATGAAATTGAATATATAAATGATGGTGTAGACGAAGGAAGTTTTGATATTTCAATTTGGAGGAGGCTGTATAACAAAGTTATATCCGACCCTAAAACAAACATATACAATAGTTGTTCCGTCCAGGGAGAAAACTTTTTAAGGGAAGAAATATCAAACTTTGTAAATACAATGCGTGGAGGACATACAGACCCAAGACAAGTAATAGTGGGAGCAGGAGTTCAATATTTGTTGGGAATTTTAATTGGAATTCTACGTGATGACTATAACACCGTTGCAGTGGAAAAGCCTGGATTTAACAAGGCAGAATTCGTCTTTGAAGACTATAATTTCAACATAAGACATATTGCTGTTACAAACAGCGGCTTCCCTGTATCTAAGTTATGGAAAAGCGATGCTCAGGTTATCTATATAAGCCCATCCCACCAATATCCCTTAGGTACCATAATGCCTGTTAATAAACGAATGGAATTATTAGACTGGGCCTATAAGAAAAACGGCATCATAATAGAAGATGACTACGATGGCATAGTAAGGTTTGGAGGAATGCCTATCCCCAGCCTTCAAGGTTTGGATAAAAATGACTGTGTAGTTTACTTAGGCTCTTTTTCCAAGATCCTTCTGCCTTCCCTACGAATTAGCTACATGGTAATACCTAAAAGACTTCTGCCCAAGTATAATAAAATCAAAAATCGCTACACTCAATCTACTTCTAAAATTGACCAACTGGTTCTGGCACATTTTATGAACGAAGGTTACATGGTAAAACACCTCCGGAGAATTAAGCGTATATACAGAAGGAAAAATTCATCTCTGACGGAATCCTTTAAAAATACTTTTAAAGAGAGACTGAAAATCATAAGTGCCGACTCTGGTCTACATATAGTATGTTCCGCCAAAACCGGCAAAGATTTGGAAAGAATAAAATCAGATGCAAAAAAGAATAAAATCCATTTAAATATAATACATAAAACAAATAATAAACTAATATTTTCTTTAAATTACAGCGGTATAAATTCAGAAAAAACCCAGGAATTTACATGTCTTTTAGAAAAAATTATATTTCAATAACCACACTCAAAAAAACAAAGATTGCTGTCGGGTTTCCGGAAACATGTTATATAAAAAGGAGGACTTATGCCCTCCTTTTAACATATTGTTCTTCTTTATTTTTGAATAAATCTTTGTACAATTCCCCTACTATAAGAGGAATAAAGGAAAATGCTATTACTATTTGCCAGTCGTGAAGTGTCAAAGGCACAACATCAAATACTTCATTTAATGCAGGTATGTAAAGCACTATGAAGGTAAGAGCAAAAGATGCCAGTACAGCCTGAATCATTCTTACGTTGCTAAAGAATCCAATTTTAAATAAAGTATAGGTTTGAGACCTGGAAGAAAAGGCCCTTAACAGCTCTGACAAAATAATAGTGGTAAATACTACAGTTCTGGCATGGATTAAACCACTTCCCGTTCCATACATCCTTAAAGCCCAATAATAGGACAAGAGAGATGCAAAGGATATGGCAATTGCCTGAAACATAATTCCTCCCAGCATTTCCTTATCTAGTATTGCTTCATTTGTATTTCGCGGAGGCTGTTTCATTATACCCGGCTCTGCATTTTCAACTCCTAAGGCTAGGGCAGGAAAACTATCAGTAACTAAATTAAGCCATAGTAGCTGTATTGGTAGTAGGGGTACCTCCCAGCCAAGTAAAATACTTGCAAAAACAAGGAATATTTCCCCAATGTTACAACTTAGTAAGAAGAATACAAACTTCTTTATATTAGAAAAAATTATTCTTCCCTCTTCAACAGCATTTACTATGGTGGCAAAATTATCGTCTGTAAGAATAACCTCTGCAGTATTTTTGGCAACGTCTGTACCTGTTATTCCCATGGAAACGCCAATATCCGCCTTCTTCAAAGCTAAGGCATCATTCACTCCATCCCCTGTCATGGCTGTTATATGTCCGTTTTCTCTTAAAGCAGTAACTATTCTTACCTTATGTTCAGGAGACACTCTGGCATAAACTTTTATGTCCTTTACTAGTTTTCTTAATTCTTCATCCGATAATTTATCTAACTCTTCTCCCATTATTGCCTGGTTTTCCGATTCTGCCATTCCTAATTCCTTGGCAATAGCATAGGCTGTTTCCTTGTAGTCTCCAGTAATCATAACAGTTTCTATGCCTGCTTCCCTGCACAGTTTAATGGAATCCTTTACTTCCGGCCTGGGAGGATCTATCATTCCCACCAAACCTACAAATATCATGTCCTTTTCAACTAATTCAAATGTAGGATTATCTGGTAACCTGTCCCAAACTCTGTAAGCAGCAGACAGAACCCTTAAAGCTGATTGAGCAAACTCTCTGTTTACATCCAATACCTTTTCCTTCAATTCCTTTGTAAAATCCACAACTCTTCCGTTTAAAGCAATTTTCGTACATTTATTAATAACAATGTCTGGAGCTCCCTTAGTAAATGATACAATCTTTCCATCAATATAATTAGAATGGAAAGTAGTCATCATTTTACGAGCTGAATCAAAGGGTAATTCCCCTACTCTGGGATATATCATATTCAGCTGCTCAGCAGTTTGTCCTAATTTTCCAGCAAAAGTAATAATTGCTCCCTCAGTAGGATCTCCAATAATCTTATATACCCCTGTTGAATTATCTAAACGGGCATCATTTGCAAGGGTACCTATGGAGATTAAGTTGCGCAAATTAGGAAGAGAACTAATATTTACCTTCCTTCCCTTAAGTTTTACATCCCCTGAAGGTTCGTAGCCGATTCCTTCAACGTCCAATATTTTATCATCCACATAAGCTTTTACCACCGTCATTTCATTCTGAGTCAAGGTTCCCGTTTTATCGGAACAAATAACCGAGGTAGCACCTAGTGTTTCAACGGCTAAAAGCTTTTTAACAATGGCATTTCTGTTTGCCATTCTGTTCATACCTATTGACAATACTATGGTAACAATGGCAGGCAAGCCTTCAGGTATGGCAGCAACAGCAAGACTTATGGATGTTAATAGCATTTTAAGCATATGCCTTCCCTGAAGCAGACCTACAATAAATACTATTATACAAATGGCAATGGTAATTGTCCCTAAAACTTTCCCCAACTGATTTAATTTTATCTGCAGGGGAGTTTCTTCATCATCATAGGATTGAATTTTAACTGCTATATTGCCTATTTCCGTATTGGGACCTGTAGCCGTAACTATTCCCTTACCCCTGCCGTAAGTTACTATGGTGCTGGAAAACCCCATATTATGCCTGTCCCCAATTCCTACAGCACCAACAATCTTAGCTTTAGCATCCTTCTCCACAGGAACAGATTCACCAGTTAAGGAAGCTTCTTCCACCTTTAAATTTGAACTCTCCATCAACCTTAAATCTGCAGGAATAATATCTCCTGTTTCAAGCACCACCACATCTCCAGGTACAATTTCCGAGGCAGGCACGATGGATAACTTCCCCTCCCGCACAACTTTAGCATTGGGAGCACTTAACTTCTGCAGAGCTTCTACTGACTTTTCTGCTTTACCCTCCTGGTAAATACCAAGGCAGGCATTTATAACTACAATGGATAAGATTATAATCGCATCTTCTTTTTCCCCTACTGCTGCAGATACTCCCGCTGCCAAAAGTAAAATTATAATTAGGAAATCTGCAAACTGGGCAATAAATTTAGATAGCAAGGTTTTTTTGCTTTCTGTCTCTAATTGGTTCTTTCCATACAATTCAAGCCTTTTTTTCGCTTCCTTTTCGCTAAGACCTACATTTAAATCTGTTTTTAGTTCCTTTAATACTTCTTTTTTGCCTTTGTTATACCATTCCAAATTATTTTACCTCCTGCAATAATTTGATGTTGCTTACACAACATTAGTATAATATATTGGCAAAAAAGTTATTTATTACTTATTTTCTAAAATTTGTCCCATGCGAACACCCATTAAAGAGGACATCATCAGACCTCTTGTCCAGCCGCTTGCATCCCCCAAACAATATAAATTTTTAATACTTGTTTCAAAATCTTTACTTATTTCCACTTTGTTGCTATAGAATTTTACTTCTGGTCCGTAAAGAAGTGTTTCCGTTGCTGCAAAGCCAGGAACCACTACATTTAGTTTTTCTATGAAATTTAATATATTCGTCATAGTTCTGTAAGGTATGGCTGAAGTAATATCTCCTGCCACGGCATCAGGCAGGGTAGGTTCTACATTAGATCTCGATAATTCATGGGGCCATGTTCTTTTACCATCTAAAATGTCACCGTATCTTTGAACTAATATTTTACCTCCTCCAAGCATATTCAACAGCTCTGCAACCTTGGTCCCATATTTAATAGGCTCATTGAAAGGATCTTTAAAGTTATGGGAACTCAGTATTGCCAAATTTGTATTGTTAGTTTTCCTGTCCTTATAGGAGTGACCGTTAACTACTGCAAGATTGTTGTCGTAATTTTCCTGGCTTACAAAGCCGCCAGGGTTTTGACAGAAAGTCCTTACTTTATCTTTAAAAGGTCCCGGATATCCGATTAACTTTGATTCATATAGTATATTGTTGACCTTTTCCATAATTTCATTTCTTACCTCAACTCTTACACCTATGTCCACAGTACCTGCTCTATGAGAAATATTATGCTTAACACAGAGGGATTTAATCCAATCTGCTCCCTTCCTGCCTGCAGACAGCACTACAAAATCAGCATAAACTTCCTCATGCTTTTCTTTCTTTAAAGAATCGGTCAGGGCAACACCTTTAACTATTCCTTCTTCAACTAGTATATCTGTTGCCTGAGTTCCGAATCTTATTTCGACACCCATATCTATTAAGTTTTTTTCGATTTTTTCATATATTTCCTGGGCTTTTTCCGTACCCAAGTGTCTTATAGGACAATCCACTAATTTTAGTCCTGCTTCAATTGCCTTTCTTCTTACTTCCTTTATTTCTTCCTTGGCTTCAACACCTTCAACCCTGCTATCAGCTCCAAATTCAAGATATATTTTATCCGTATAATTTATTAGCTCCTGAGTATAATCATATCCGATTAATTCAGGTAAATCTCCTCCAACTTCAGGGCTTAAGGAAAGTTTTCCGTCTGAAAAGGCACCTGCTCCCGAAAACCCCGTTGTAATGCTGCAAAACGGCTTGCAGCTAACACAATTTTTAGTCTTATCCTTAGGACAGCTTCTTTTTTCTATTGGTTTTCCCTGTTCTATTAATAATATTTTTTTATTAGGATTTCTTCTTTTTAATTCTAAAGCTGTAAATATTCCAGAGGGTCCTGCCCCTACTATAATTAAATCGTACTTCATTATTTCACCTTCGTTTCATATGTCAATATTTTTAGTTACCCCATTATTAATAAACATAAATTAATATTCCACTAAAACAATATCCCCTTCATTAAGTCCGGAAATAATTTCTACATAATTTCCGTCATCGATACCCGTTATAACCTCCCTTTCTTCCTGATCATTTCCATTTACAACTACTACATACTTCTTCCCGTTCTTCTCGTAAAGGGCATCCTTATCTACTAATAATACATTTTCTTTATTCTGAAGAACTATTTCTACATCTACTTCTGTACCTAATTTATAGTCTGTACTATCTAAATCCGCTTCAATTCTAACACGCTTTTGCTCAACTCCCAAGTCAGAAACCTTGGACTGGGCTTTTGGATATATTCTATCAACAGACAACTCCTTAATTATATCACCGTTTTTCACTAGGTTAAAAGCCATTCCTTTTACTATTTCCTTGGCATCTTCAGCTAACACTTCCACATATATGCCTAAATTATCCTCATCCTGTATTTCAACTACAGGAACTCCCGGCTGGGTCATGCTGCCCTGATGGAAGTTTAGTTCGGTGACTACACCGTCAAATTCAGCCTTAACAGAAGATTGTTCTCTACTTTTTTCCAATATTAGAATTTGTATCATAATTTCTTCAATTTGAGCTTCATATTGTTTTTTTTACATTGGACGATACTTCTTGAGTCAGCAAAATATAGTTGTTATTAGCTTCCTGAAGCTGATTTTCCAATACAGTAACTGCATTTTTTGCTTCATCATATTCCACCTGACTCACTGCACCATTTTCATACAAAGATTCAATTTTTTCAAGATTTTTCTTTGCAAAGTTTAAATTTGTCTCAATAGTATTTATTTGTAACTTTAAGTTTGAGATTTCCTGAAAATTTGCTCCCTTTACAGATTCATTATAAGTTGCTGTTATAGCCTCTATTTGCTTTTTTGCCCTTTCAATTTCCAAGTCATAATTATTTTCATAAATTAAAATAACGTCACCCTTTTTTACCTTATCTCCTACAGATACATTAAGAGTCTGAATTCTTCGGCTTATATCAGAATAGAATGTATTCACTCTCTTGGAATAAACGGTACCGGTTTCTTCAACGGTTTTTTTAATACTTCCCAATTTTACTTTATAAGTTTCCCCAACATCTCCTTGCCCTCCATATAACAGCGAGGCAATTACAAATATTGCTATTATTACCGCTGAAGCAATAATATATTTTTTCTTCATCTTCTTCCTCCAACTAAGAAATTCTGCTTTTTAAGGCCTGCATAAAATCTAATTTATGAATTTTAACATAGGTCATAAGTTGTGCTGAAATAATAAATATTATGGTTAAAATTATTGCTGGAACTATTTCTTTTAAGGTAAGGACTCCCTGTATAGTATAAATATCCGTACTAAACATAACACCAATATAGTTTACCAGCCACTTTCCTAAAGGTATTCCTGCAATTATACCTAACAGAGACATTACCGAGTTTTCTTTCATAAGCATTCTGAATATTTCCTGTTTCGTAAAGCCCATAACCCTTAAAGAAGAAAACTCCAATGTCCTCTCATTAATACTCATAAGGGTCATGCTGTACAAGATTACAAAACCTAACATTCCTGAAAAAATTACCATAAAACCCATGTAAGCCACTATTAAGCCGGAAAACTCTTCAAAGATTTTCTGCATGTCCCCTTGGGTCTGAATAGATGTAATATTCTTTACATCGTTTAATTTAGCTTTTACATCATCCTTAGAGTTTATATATACGCCATTAATAATTCCCTTATGAAGAAATTCTCTGTTCATATAATCTATATCCATATAACCGTTAATACCTAAGCTCTGCACTAATACACCAGCTACCGTAACATACTTTTCTTCACTGTCCGGCACGTAACTTTTAAGGATTATTTTGTCTCCTTTACTTGCCTTAAGGGCCTCCGCCAAGTTAGACGAAAGTAGTATTCCATCCTTTGGAATTTTTAGTCTGTTTCCCTCTAAATCATGAAAATCATAAAAGACTGTATCTTCTTCTATACCTATTACCGTTACAATTTTAGAATTTCTTCCGTTTTTTATTTCAAAAGGAAATTCAATTCTTCCTTCCATATCACTGTAGTTTATATATTCTTTAATTTCATTTATAACTCTTTTATCCTGAAAGCCGTTGAAACCTATATTATATTCCATTTTCATGAAATCCGTATAATGTTTTACAAACATTACATCCATTATTTCATTCATCCACATAGTCATCATCATCAAACCTGTTGTTATGGCAACAGCTGCAGCAATTAATATGAATTTTCTCTTCTCCCTGAAAATATTTCTCCATACCATCCTCCAGGAAAAAGTAAATCTATCCCACAAAAACTGAATATTCTCAAGGAATACCCTTTTGCCGGATTTAGGAACTTCCGGTTTCATGGATTCTGCAGGATTTATCCTAATAATACTTCTGACTCCCCAAAATCCCGCACCTACACAGAAAATTAAAGATAGTAGCACCGAAACAATAATTCTCTGGTAGTAAATTTTAACCCGTAACATTGGAATGTTAAAAAACTCCAAATATAGACCTGTCATTGCTCCTGAAGTGGCAGTACCTATTATTGAACCTAACAGTCCACCTAAAATACCAACGGAAGCAGCATATTTTAAGTAGTGAATAATTATTTCATTATCCGTAAGTCCCATGGCTTTTAAAACACCTATGGAAGTTCTGTCTCTTTTTACAGTACGGGAAAGCATATTGGCAAGCATTATTCCCGCAAACAGCAAGAATACAATAGGTATGGAGCGGGATACAGTTTCAAGACCGCCAATTTCCTCCTGCATAACACTGTTGCTTAATTGTTCGTTCCTGTCTAATACTCGTACAACACCGTACTTTTTAAGAAAATCTTCTAATTGGTCCTTGGTTTTATTTATTTGTTCATAATTGTTTACAGTTAAAACTATTTCATTGAAATAACGGCTTCCAGATATTTTACGCAAATAGTCTTCCTCGATAAAAACTACGCCAAAATTACCAGGATCAGGCAAAAGCACCTGCTCGCTTTCCATCAAATAAACATATTCCGGACTTGAAGCAATTGCAGACACCTTAAACTTATGCTCCCTTCCATTTAAGCTTAGTCTTATTTCATCCCCAACATTTATTTCTCTTGCCACAGCAAACTGGTCAATTAGAATTACTTCATTACCTGTAAGGCTATATCTCCCTTCTTTTATAAACAACTTATTTATTTTGCTTTCCTTTCCATCTACTGATACAGCCTTTACAGTTATTCTTTCATCTTCGTTATCAGTAATAAACCTGGTATCTATGGACAGTCTTACATCTGCTTCCCGAATATTTTCCCTTCCCTCTATTTCCCTTTCTATACTCTCGGGAATACCTGCTGCTGTAACGAAAATATCCGCAAAATTAGTAATACTATAGTAACTGTTCAGGGAATCCCTTAAATTCATAGCAGAATTATTCACTGCCGTAAAAATAAACAGTCCTGTAATAATTATGGATAAAACAGCAAAAAATTGACCCTTAGTGTTTTTTATCATTCTTAAAAGTCTTTTATTTAACTTTTTCATTACCACTCAATTCCTTCCGGCTCAATTGGGTTTTCATTAATAATAATTTCAGTTATATTGCCGCTCCTCATTTTTATTACCTTGTCTGCCATTTGTGCAATAGGTGAATTGTGAGTAATTACTATTACAGTATTTTTATATTTAACATTTACGTCTTTAAGAACCTTTAAAATTGAAATCCCCGTTTCAAAATCAAGAGCTCCTGTAGGCTCGTCACAAAGTAATATATCCGGATTCTTAGCAACTGCCCTTGCGATAGCAACCCTTTGCTGCTCACCGCCGCTCATCTGAGAAGGAAAATGGTCTGACCTGTCTCCAAGGCCTACAGCTTCCATCACTTCCTCAACATTTACCTTGCTGCCAGTTATTTCCGCCACCAGCTCCACATTTTCCTTAGCAGTAAGAGTAGCCATAAGATTATAGAATTGGAAAACAAAACCTATCTTATATCTTCTGTACATGGTAAGCTCTCTGTCAGAATAATTTGATATCAGTTCACCGTCAAAATAAACATTACCTCCAGAAGGTGTATCCATTCCTCCAATTATATTAAGAAGAGTACTTTTACCTGAACCGCTGGGACCTAAAATAACAATAAATTCACCCTTCTCAACTTCAAAGCTTACGTTTTCCAAAGCTTTAACCCTTACTTCTCCCATTTGATAATACTTGCTCAAATTTTCAATCCTTAACACTATATCTCTCATAATTCCCCCACATATAGGTGTAATCCAGTTTTAACTTCAATCTATTATATCATACTTTGGGTTTAAATAGAATTAGTAACGACAGATAATATAAAAAACATAATTTTCAAACTCCCTGTAGATAAGGCGTCCTTAGAATCAAAGGATTTATCAATACAAAAGGCATCACTCAGCCAAATTTTAATAATAAATGAAATGTTTAAATTAGATACAGCAGGGAGGTATGAAAATTGAATAAAATATTAACAGAGATAAAAAAATATGTTAAAGAACTAAAAATTCCAGGTGTAATTCAAGGACTAAAAATGAATATTGAAGAAGCCTACAGATTTGACAAGTCCTATGAAGAATTTTTGAGGGATATCTTAATCGAAGCCTACGATATGAGGAAGGAAAATGGAAAGAAAAACAGAATTAGG
>DURT01000010.1 GCA_012843025.1 Tissierellia bacterium
GCTGGATTTTAAAATATTTTCAAAATCAACAGTCTTACTCTTATATCCAGGCGTAGAATAATTTGCAATATTCTCCATTGTTATTTGCTGTCTCAGCCAAAGTCCGTCCAAAGTTTTATTTAATAAATCTAAGTTTACACTCACTTTTTATACCCCCATATTTAGTGATTATTCAATATATGCCTATAAAAGAAAAGGAATATATAACTGCCATGCTGACTATTACTTATATATTCCAGACACAAAAAATACTAAGTATAGCTGGATGGCAACTGGCTGCCTTGGATTAGATCTTTAGGCCCTATAGCTTTGTGTCACTACCTTTCGATAGTTTTACCCTTTACATACTTATTGCTATAAATTATTAAATTGTAACATTTTCTTAATTAAAAGCATTATAAAGGAAATTTCGACAAAATGCAAGCATCTTTTACATTATTTGTAATGCATACACCCTAAGCATATAGTGTAACTATACATTTTGCATTTTATAAATATACGTTTTCCATTTGATGGAAAAGCGGTTTTTTCAATAAAAAACAGCATGGATAAATGAATATATATCCATACTGTTAATGAATAGTAATTTTTGCACCACAAAAAACCTATAATTATTAATTTTCATACTAAAATATTAAACAAATTTAAAATATTTTATTCTATTATTCCCTTTTAATTTGCTTCTTTACATCTTTTAAGCTTATCTTTTTCGTTTTTTCGGAGGCTTTAATATTAAATTCGCAGGTTTCTGCCAATTCTTTTCTGGTAATTTTTATGTGGGCTGGAGCGTTAATAGCTACTTGAACTTTATCATGTTGTATATCGGTAATAATTATTTCTATATCTTCTCCAATAAGTATGGACTCGGATACTTTTCTTTTTATTACTAACATTCCTTCCCCTCCTCAGTGGCTATAATACCGTATCTGAGCGGGTAGGAGTTTTGCAGTATAACCTGCTTTGCCTTCCTGTTTTTCGGATTTATAGCAATGGGGCTTTTCAGATTAACCACGGAATCTTTAATATTCTCTGCAATTATTGCTATTACCAAATACTTCAATTCCGTTTCCTCATGAACATCAAGGTCAAGTAAATCCTCCTCTAAAAGAATTGGATTGTAGGTATTAAAAATAGCATAAGGATCCACCAATACAAAAGATAGGTCACTATTATCTAAGGATTGAAGAAACATTACAGTATCTTCTGGTTCATCCTTCAGTATTACATACCTTTTATAGTTTTCAAACCCGTATAAACCGCAGGTGAAATGTATTATATCCTCTTCTTTGATTGCTATTTCTCCAAAGTCTTTTGTTTTTAAAATAATTTCTTTACACAAGGGTATCTATCTCCTTATAATTTGGGTCAGCACTGGGAGGAACAAATATGGGAGTTCCTTTATATGTTATTTCTATTTTAGGGTATTCCTTTATTATCATCTCTATACTCCATGGAATATAGTTCATTTTAGGTTTTTCAATATTCCAATCATAATTAAGCTTATCTTTCTCAAAGTTTATGGAAGTATCCCCTATATCCCAGGAAATATCCGGACCAACCTTAGGTACAAACGACAGGTTAAAGTTCAGGTTGCTGAAGATCCTTCTCATAGCTATTTCTGGCAAGGGATTTTCCGTAAAGTTTTTGAGCATATAATTACCTTCTTTTGCATAGTTTGCCGTTGCTTCATATGCGGCCTTAATACCCTTTTT
The DNA here is from genome assembly GCA_012843025.1 of Tissierellia bacterium. GTDB lineage: Bacteria > Bacillota > Clostridia > Tissierellales > Sedimentibacteraceae > Sedimentibacter. The sequence continues at coordinate 1,713 of DURT01000010.1, forward strand.
AGAATAATCTTCCACAGAACGCATGGCACTTTTAATACCGGCAGAATATCTTGCTTCTACAGTGTCAATATTTAATCTGGTAGGTTTTTTAGCAATTTTTAACCCTCCCCTGTCTCTTATAAGTTTAAAAGAGGGGTTGGTTTGGTCTATTTCATATTTTGCCCTATTTATTTTGAGTTCATATGATATGGGAGTTGTTTTAATTTCTAAAAGTGGTTCCACCATATGTCACCCCTTGTTACTTTATAAAATCTATAAAACTGTTTTGGAGAATCTTATTACCCATTGCCAAGGCTGCATTATAGGAGTATTCCTGCATCTTGAAATCTATTATTGCCTCCGCTGGGTCTACATGTTCAACATCTAATATTTTCTTGTTCAAATTAAATTGATTGTCTTCATTTCTGGTTTTCAAATAATTCAAGTAATTAACTTTTGAACCTAAGTCTGTAACTCGAACTAACACCTGCTTTTTCTGTTCTTCAAATTTTTCTAAGTAAGGTGATATGTTGTCCATAGAAAAATCTTCTCTTAAAAGTTGTTCTTTTATATCTCCTATTAACGTATAAAGATTATTTGCAATGCCGTCTTTTTCTCCATATCCCATAAATTTTAAACCAGACATGGATATATCAAATACTGTATCTGAGTTTAAATCTTCACCATTAAAGGTTATACCTAAACCTAAGTCAATATTTATTACTTCATCTTCTAATTCTTTTAGCACTGCCTCATTTGCCGGCAGGTTCACATTGTATCCTTTGAAATACAACTCTCCGTCTTTTACGGTAAATGGCAATTCATCCTTGCTGGTTCCACCGAAAATATATCTATCTTCGAATTTAGCATTTAAAGATGTTAGTATGGATGCCTGGAGATTTTCCAATTCCTTGGCTATAATCTCTCTGTCTTCAGGTCCCTTGGTTCCCGTGATTCCTTTTAAGTAGGAAGTATATACTGTTTCTAAATTATTGCTTATTTCCATTAAAGAAGATTCGGCAGCCGTTAAAAATGATTCTACATCTCGAATATTTCCGTCATATATTTCTGTAGATCTATACTCTCTTCTAAGCTTGTATGCCTTTATAGCGGATACCGGATCATCTGAGCCTTTGAAAAACTTCCTGCCGGTATATACCTTTTCATTCAAATAATTCATTTCTTTTGCCGATTTATTTAAGTTTCTTATATATCGGTTTGTCATCATACCGGTTGTTATTCTCATAATTACACTCCCATTCTATTAATTAGTGTATCTAACATTTCATCTAATGTAATCATCAATCTTGCTGCCGCATTGTAAGATTTGCTATACTGTAATAAATTTACTCCTTCTTCGTTTAAATCAACACTAGACATACTGTTCCTTGCATAATCAATATGAAACTGTGTTTCTGAATATGTTTCAAAAGATGTTTCAGTACTGCTAACCTGAAGATTTAACTTGGTAGTGGTAAAGGATAAAAACTCCTGAAAGGTTCCTTTAAATAATGGTGTACCATCTTCTGTTGCGTAATCCTCTGGTTTTTGGAAACTATTTATCATTCTTAATATATTGTCTGTTGCTCCTGAATTATCACCTTTTGGTGGTAACTTAGTGTTTGTTATATAGGAATCAGTTGCATTTGCCCAAGCATCTGATACTTTTATATTTCCCGCTGTTATTGGCTTAGTATTATCCTTTGGTTCAAACAAGTCTTTATCTTCGTAAATATAATTATCATCAGCATCTTTAATGGGATTTCCATCTGCATCTAATTTCAAACTTTTGTTTAAATCATTCATTATGGTTGCAAATTTATTAGCTAAGGTATCTAGCATGTTCTGATAATACAGAATACCGGTAGACTTATCAAAATCATCGCCAGTTGATGGGGCAAATTCACCTTTTCCATTTAAAAACTTCAAAAATCCGTGTACTTTGCCGCCATTTATGTTTATATTTTCAAATACAGCTTTATCGTCACTATCTTTTATTAATTCACCTGTCGTATCTCTCTTAGTGATTCCTATATTAATTCTGTCGCCATCTTCAATGACTTTTAATTGATTGAAATTATTTTTGTCTACAATTGTTACATCGCTACCATCCTGGTACTTGCTACCTTTTAATTTAATAACCAACTCGTCAATGGACTTTCCTCCTCCGATATCTAGAGGCACTATTTCAACTTCTATGTCTAAATAGCTTGATAGTTCGTCAATGAGCATATTTCTTTGGTCATTTAATTCCAAAGCCGGGTTACCGCTTATATTGCTCTCTCGTATTTGCCTGTTTAATTTGGCAATATTTTCTGCTATGTCATTAATTTCCATGACCCCAATTTCTAAATAGGTCAGTTGCTGTTCTTTTATAGTTTCTATTTCCTTGGAGTAGTTATTAAACATTTGAGCAAGTATTTGGGCAGATGTTCTTACAACACCTTCCAAGACAGGGTCTGAGGGACTTGATGTAAGGGAATGGAGCTGTTTTAATAAATCTGAAAATTGAGCGTCTAAACCATCTTTTGTTATTTCATCAAATATCATTTCTAAATCTCTCAAGGCTTCCAATTGAACATACTCACTTCCGGATTTAGCTGCTTCCATTCTATATCTTAAATCCAAAAAAGGATCCCTGATCTGGCTTACTCCTTTAGCTTCCACTCCTTGTCCTATTATTATCCCTGATGTTCCAAACTTCATGTTGATTGCATTAAGGGATACGGAATTTATGTCAAGACGCTGTCGAGTATAACCTGAAGTATTAACATTTGATATATTTTGGCCTACTACGTCTAAGGCATATTGATTTACTTTCAATGCTCCTGTTGCTGTTTTGTATCCTATAAAAGTTGGTCTTAACATAGCTTCTCCTTTATATTTTACGGGAAATTAACAAGCTCTTAGGGGGATTATCATTACTTTTCCCGCTGGTATATGTGTTTTCTTTTTCCCCTAAATCCTTCATTGCTTTATCTATTCTACGAAGTTGCACTTCTATTACTGTCTTGTTTAAACTGTTAATTTTCTTTAATTCAGCTAAAATATCATTTAATTCATCCTGCAGTTTCTTAAATTCATCCTGTTTCTCTTCCATAGTATCAATTATTTCACTTAGGGACCTATTTCCCAAATTCATGGAATTAAACAGCTTTTCCCTTTTCTGTTCCAAACCTCTCATCTTCATATAAAAGACCTGTTCTTCTGATACTATGCGGTCTAATGTTTCTATGTCATTTTTAATAGCTGCTTCGTGTTTATCGTATTCTAAATCTAAGCAGGACTTGTATAATTGAATCATTTCTCTCAATATATCTCGCAATTCATTCATACTTAACCTCTATTTCAACATTTTTTTGACTATTTCTTCCGCATCGATTCTGTAGGTATTATTTTTTATGCTGTCTTTTATTTTGTTAATTTTTTCGGCACTAGTATCTTCACTGATCTTTGATACAATGTTTTTCTTAATAGAGTTTAAGCTGAAATTATCATTCTTTCCATTCCTGCTCTTTATTTCTACAACATCGTACTTCTTTGATATATTTACTTCTTCGTTCTTAACTGCCTTAAGATTGCTTTTATAACTCATGTAATTATTGATATTTTGGATTTTCATTACAGTACCTCTACTATTCATACTTCATTATATTTTTCGTCCGAAACAGAAAAAAGTTTATAAGTTCATGCAATATTCATTATTTTTTCTTCATCTATCACTAACAATACTTGGTCGTTTTTCTGACCCTTTGCCACCCCGATTACGTAACCATCCTTATGTACCTTTTTTATTTCATCGGTTCTCTCATATTCGTTAATATTTTCTACGGATAAAACTTGATCCACCAAAAGCCCCAAAAGTAAATTATCTTTTTCTAATATTACTGCCATTTCCTTGCTTTCCTTTGAATCTTTAACCACTTCTCCGTTTTCTTTAAGGTCCAGTAATAGTTTTAAATTAATAAGGGGAACTACGTTTCCTCTTAAATGTATTAGTCCTTCAATGTAATGGGGAACATTAGGAACGAAAGTAATTTCCTCTGGTTTAATTACTATTGATGTTATCATTCTGCTGTTAAGGGTATATAGTTTTTCATTAAGTCTAAATATCAGCCAAGGTATTTCATCTACTACATTTACTATATTATCATTCATTTTCATGCTCCTCTTCTTGCTCTTCTTCTTGACCTTCTACTTGTTCTTCCTCATCATAACCTCCGGTTATGAAATCTATTTCTTTTTCATTAAGAATTTTATTAAGGTCAATTAGAATAATTATTTTATCATTTAATCTGGCAATTCCATTAATATAGCTATTACCACCATCAGAACCCACTTGGGGAGGATCAGTAATATTTTCATGGGGTATATCCGTTACTTCGTTAACGGAGTCTACTATAAATCCCATGTAAGTACCATCGATGTGGGTAATAATTATACATTGTCTTTCGCTTACTATTTCCTCTTTTTTCAACCGAATTCTTACATCGATTAAGGGAATTATGGTATCTCTGAAACTTATTACACCTTTTACATACTTTGGAAACTCCGGTACTTCCGTAACTTCTTGCATACCAGATATCTGTACTACCTGGGAAATAGATATTCCAAACAATTGATCATCCACAAAAAAGGTTAAATATTTATCACTTTGAATGTCTGCATCATCAATAAAATCATATTCATCATATTCTTCATAAAAGTTATTTAATTTTTCCACAAAGCCACCTCGTACACTTTTCTTAATATATTATCGTCATTTTTTAGTAAAATGTTAGAAGAATAATCAAAAAACTTTAATGAAAAAAGAAGCTTCTCAATAATGAAAAGCTTCTGTAGTGATATTATAATAAAGAGGCAGCAATATCTAGGATATTACATCATGCCTGGCATTCCGCCTCCCATGTTAGGCATTGGATCGTCTTTTTTAGGTTCATCAGTTACTGCAGCTTCAGTTGTAAGTAACATGGATGCTACACTTGCTGCATTTTGAAGGGCTGATCTTACAACCTTAGTTGGGTCAACTATACCAGCTTCAACCATGTTTACATATTTTTCGTTGTATGCGTCAAAACCTATACCTTTTTCGCTGTCTTTTATTTTTTCAACGATTACAGAGCCTTCAAGACCTGCATTTGCAGCTATTTGTCTAACAGGTTCTTCTAATGCTTTCTCAATTATTTTTGCACCTGTTCTCGCATCTCCTTCAAGTTCTTCTGCTACCTTGGCAACTGCTTCTATTGTTGTTAACAATGCAACGCCGCCTCCAGGTACCAATCCTTCTTCAACGGCTGCTCTTGTAGCATTTAGAGCGTCTTCTATTCTTAATTTCTTTTCTTTCATTTCAGTTTCAGTAGCAGCTCCAACGTTGATAACAGCAACTCCGCCTGTTAATTTTGCAAGTCTTTCCTGTAATTTTTCTCTGTCAAATTCTGAAGTTGATTCTTCATACTGAGCTTTTATTTGCTTTGCTCTTTCTTCAATTTCTTCTTTACTACCTGCACCGTTAACGATTACTGTATTTTCTTTGTCTATTTTTACAGTTCCTGCTTTACCAAGCATATCTAAATTCGCTTCTTTTAGCTCATATCCTAATTCTTCAGAGATAACCTGACCACCTGTAAGTATAGCTATATCTCTTAACATTTCTTTTCTTCTGTCACCAAATCCAGGTGCTTTTACAGCAACGCAGTTAAAGGTTCCTCTTAATTTGTTAACTACCAATGTAGCTAATGCTTCACCTTCTACGTCTTCAGCTATAATAAGTAATGGTTTACCAGTTTGAACGATTTGCTCTAATACTGGAAGAACATCCTGAATATTTGAAATTTTCTTATCTGTGATTAAAATATATGGGTCTTCCAAAACAGCTTCCATTTTTTCTGTATTAGTTACCATGTAGGCTGATAAGTATCCTCTGTCAAATTGCATACCTTCAACTACAGTTAATTCAGTTCCCATAGTCTTGGATTCTTCTACAGTTATAACACCGTCTTTGCCTACTTCGTCCATAGCCTGTGATATTAATTTTCCTATTTCTTCATCACCAGCTGATATGGATGCTATTTGTGCGATTTCTTCTGATGTTTCAACTTTCTTAGTTATATTCTTAAGTTCAGCTACAGCTGCCTCTACTGCTTTTTGGATACCTTTTTTAAGGATCATAGGGTTAGCGCCTGCTGCTACGTTTTTAAGTCCTTCTCTTATAATAGCTTGAGCTAACACTGTAGCCGTTGTAGTTCCATCTCCTGCTACATCATTAGTCTTTGTTGCAACTTCTTTAACTAATTGGGCACCCATATTTTCATAGGGATCTGGAAGTTCAATTTCTCTTGCTATTGTAACACCGTCATTAGTTATTTGAGGTGAACCGAAGGATTTATCCAAAACAACATTTCTTCCCTTTGGTCCTAAGGTAACTTTAACTGTATCAGCTAAAACATTAACGCCTCTTTCCATTGCACGACGTGCATCTTCGTTGAATTTTATCATTTTTGCCATATTATCTACCTCTCCTTTATGTATTATTCAATAACTGCTAAAATATCTGCTAATTTTATTATTATTAATTCTTCTCCGTCAATTTTTACTTCCGTTCCAGCATACTTGGAATAAATAACTTTGTCTCCTACTTTAATTTCATCTTTTTTCTTTTCATCTGAAGTTATACCTGCTCCTACTGCAATAACTTCTGCTATTTGTGGCTTTTCTTTTGCAGAGCCAGGCAACACAATGCCACTTTTAGTTTTTTCTTCTGCTTCCACCATTTTAATAACTACTCTTTCGCCTAATGGTTTAACTGTCATAATCATTCCTCCTACTTTATTTAATGGTACTTTGTTCCGACTGGTTGTTAGCACTCATCTTCAAAGAGTGCTAACATCTACAGTTAATATTACTAATTTGTCATTATGTTTTCAAGTTTTATTTTTCTTGATTTGAAGTTAAATTTCCTATAATTTTCATTATATGGTAGCCATATCTTTATTTTGCTTTGAATTGCTTTGCTTTTCTTTTCCATTGTTTCCAAAACAGGAAAATGTATCTTTTTATTAAAATTTTAGATGTATTTTATGCAATAGTGTTGTATAATTAAGTAATAGTATAACACATAGGAGGTAATAAAATGGCTTTAATAACTTCTAAGGAAATGTTTAAAAAGGCGTATGAAGGGGGCTACGCCGTAGGAGCCTTCAATGTTAATAACATGGAAATTATACAAGGTATTGTAGAAGCAGCAAAAGAGGAAAATTCACCCCTTATTCTGCAGGTTTCTGCTGGAGCAAGGAAGTATGCAAACCCAATTTATTTAAAAAAGCTTGTTGAAGCAGCAATGGAAGAATCAGGTTTGGATATTGTTCTCCACTTGGATCATGGTGAAGATTTTGAAATTTGTAAACAATGTGTAGATGATGGGTTTACTTCCGTAATGATTGACGGCTCCAAATATCCTTTTGAAGAAAATATAGAACTTACTAAAAGAGTGGTTGATTATGCTCACTCAAAGGGAGTTGTGGTGGAAGCAGAACTAGGCAGGTTGGCTGGTATAGAAGATGCAGTAAACGTAGATGCAAGGGATGCTACCTTTACTGACCCTGATCAGGCAGTGGAATTTGTAGAAAGAACAGGCGTAGATTCCTTGGCAATTGCTATCGGAACCAGTCACGGTGCCTATAAGTTCAAAGGAGAACCACAATTAGATTTTGAAAGATTGGAAGCTATAACAAAACTTCTGCCAGGCTTTCCCTTAGTTCTTCACGGTGCCTCATCAGTACCTAAAGAATTTGTTGACCTGTGTAACAAGTATGGCGGTGAAATACCAGGAGCTGCTGGTGTTCCTGAAGAAATGTTAAGACGGGCTGCTAAAATGGGAGTGTGCAAAATAAATATTGATACAGACTTAAGGCTTGCCCTTACTGCATCCATAAGAAAATTTTTCGTTGAGAATCCTTCTGAATTTGATCCGAGAAAATACTTAGGACCGGGAAGAACAGCCATTAAAGATATGGTTGCTCACAAAATGAGAAATGTTTTAGGTTGCAGCAACAAAAGATAGGCTGAGATTATCAGCCTATTTCATTTTAGGTGAATTCATATAGGTTGAAACATAGTTTCTATCAATTTTTACCACGGGGAAATATGTTTCATTCTCCTTTTTTACTTTCTTATCAATTAATTTAACCAACTCTGAAGAAGCCATTTTAAAACTATCAGGTACTTCCAAGTCAAATATCAAATTAGTATGGGTTTCTCCAATAGCTGCCCTGAAATCATGGATACTTAAGCTTTCATCGATGGATTTAATAACTTTTTCCGTCATCTTTTTCAATGAGTTTATTTCTTTATCATCGGTAATTACCGGATCTAAATGAATTACAAGATTAATACCCAACTCCCTCGAAAAGTCTCTTTCAATATTATCTATTAAATCATGGGATTTCAATATATCATCCTTAGCATCCACCTCTACGTGAACAGTTGAAAAGTGCCTATTAGGTCCGTAGTTATGTACAATTAAGTCGTGAATGTTTATTACTCCCTCATAGGATAGTAGCATCTTTTCTATTGATTTCTGGAATTCTTCGTCTGGCATTTCTCCCAAAAGCGGATTTAAAATGTCCCTTATAATATCAAATCCTGAGTATAAAATAAACAGAGCCACTAAAATTCCCCCGTATCCATCCACCTGGTAGCCTGTTAGTTCTGATATTATTACAGAGAGAAGAACAGCTGCCGTGGCGACTACATCGTTTTTGGAATCTGTGGAAGATGCTATAAGGGTTGAGGAAGAGATTTTATTGCCTAATTTTTTGTAGAACAAACTAAGCCAGAGCTTTGAAAGAATTGATAAAATTAGTACTATTATCATTGCAGGGGAAAATATGATTTTTTCAGGATTAATTATTTTCTTGAAGGATGTTTCTAAAAGTTCAAAACCAACCAAAAGAATTGCAATTCCTAATATCATCCCCGTCAGATATTCTATTCGGGCATGGCCGAAGGGATGGTTATCATCTGCCGGCTTACCTGACATTTTAAAGCCTATAAAAGTTATTACAGATGAAATTCCATCAGATAAATTATTTACCCCATCTGCTATAACAGAAATACTGTTGAATAATATTCCCGTTATTATTTTTGCTGCACTTAATAAAGCATTTACTATTATTCCTACAACACTTGCAGTTATACCGTAAGCCTCTCTTACTTCCGCATCCTTTACATCTTTATAATTTTTTATGAATTTTCTAATAATAAAATTGGTCATTTTTTTCTCCCAATACTCTCCTTACCAATATCAAATAAGAACCCCACTCAACGCAATCAAGGAGCTGGGGTACCCGGGAACCTTTTTTCTACGCAATAAAATACCTAAGGAATTATTCCTCAGGTATAAAATACTATACTATATTTTTGTTGTCAATCATTTCTTATCTTTACAGTTTTTGTCATGAATTATTTTTAAGCCTTTAAACAGAAGCATAGGATCAAATATGTCAATTGCATCTGTTTCATCTGCTATGAGTCTGCCCAGTCCTCCAGTTGCCACTACTTTTATATTTTCGTTATTTAATTCTTCTTTCACCTTTTTTATAATATATTCGACTTGTCCTATATAGCCGTAAACTAATCCAGCCTGCATACTGGTAATAGTATTTCTTGCAAGTATGGTATCCGGCTTTTTAATTTCAATTTTCGGCAGCTGGGCTGTTCTTTGCCACAGCGCATCCGCAGAAATCTGAATACCGGGAGATGTAATACCGTATCTGTATTCTCCTTTTTCACTTACCACATCATAGGTAGTTGCTGTACCAAAGTCTACTACCATCAAAGGTCCACCATATTCTTCATAGGCAGCAACCAAGCCTACAATTCTGTCAGCACCAACTTCTTTGGGGTTTTCAGTTGCTATTGTAATTCCCGTCTTAGTTCCTGGACCTACAATTAAAGGTTCTATATTGAAAAATTTCTTCATTGCATTTTCAAAAGAATACATTACATTGGGAACTACAGAGGAAACTACTATACTGTTTATTTTTTTATAATCAATATCATTATACTTTAATAAATTTAACAGGAAGATACCATATTCATCTGAAGTTTTCTTTTCCTTCGTAACCATTCTCCAGCTTCCTATTAATTCATCATCCCTGTAAATACCTATTACTATATTGGTATTTCCTATATCTACAACTAATATCATAATTTTCTCCTTATTTGTTATTTACTTTACGGTAAATGCTGACTACCGCCGATGTTCCTATTCCTGCAACGGTACTTTCTATTAAGGCACTGGTAGAAACCAAAAACAGTGCAAAGGCAGCAAAGGTAGTACCTAAGCCAAATTCGCTACTTATGGCTACAACCCTTTCGCTATAAATTAGGTACAGCATTAGTATTACCAACCCTGTATTTGTCAAGGCTCCAGATACTCCGGCAAGGAACAAGGAAACTGTTTTGGACCTGATTATTTTTTGGAATAAAGTATTTACGTAATAAGGAACAACACCTATAAAAATCCTAGGTAGAATTGACACTAAGGGATTTAAAAATAAATAATCTAAAGGTGATGCAGGAGCAAATAATGCTCTCAACAAGGTAGTAGTTCCTGCCAAACCTCCCATCAATGCTCCTGCCTTAGGTCCATATATTATACTAGTTACAATGGTAGGCAAGAAAATCAATAGAGCCATTGATGCGGATGTGGTAGGAAGTACTGTCATAGCAACAAAAACAATTGTCAGCGACAACATAACTCCTATAAAAGTGAGTTTGTGTGTGTTTTGATTTGTGTTATTCATTTTTATCCTCCAAAATATTTGTTCTCATTCTAAAAGATATGAGACAAGCATATTATAACATAAATATAAAATTTAGAAATAGTTTTTTCAGTTTTAGATTATTCTTTTCTTAATTCGTCAATAGGTTTTGTTGTAATCTTATTTCTGTCCAATTTTAACAAAGAAATTGCCTTTTCTAAATCTTCATAGGAGGAAACTTCGATTTCAAGATAAGGTTTAGAATAGGTATAATCATCCCAGGTATCTATTTCGAATACTATATTATCATAAACATATGACCTTCGATGTTTGTATCCAGGCCTTTTCCGTTTATATCCCAATAATTCAATTATTTTCGCAGTACTTTCCCAGTCAGATATATCTGTTTCAATTTCTTCATTAACCCTTAAAGAGTCCCTCTTGATACTTCTTTTGAATGTCATGGTATTTTTGATTTCCCCGGTTAAATTATTCTCGGTTCTTCTTATTCTTAAGTATCCATTGTACTTTTTTTTTAAAACACCATCCTCTGTATCAAATCTGTAGTTAATTTGATTTTCATCTTTAATAAGAACTGCTCCTAATTCAATTAACTTTCTTTCAATTTCTTCTTTGTCTATATCTAAGACCTTAACTTCCTTCTCTTTCATACTAGCCTCCTACTAGGCAATTATACCACAACTATTTGCTCTAATAAATATAATAATACCCTTTTGAAATTAATTGAATAATACTTTTTTCAATGTTATAATTTTACTGACTATAATAAGGGGAGTGATATTTTGGAATACGATGTAGGTAAGTTGTTGAGAGTTTTAAAACTGTCCGCACAGATTATATTGGAAAATGGTGGCGAAACCTATCGTGCAGAAGAAACTATTGATTTTATTTGCAAGTCATTTAATGTTCAGGAAGTAGAGTCTATTGCCACTCCCACAGGAATATATATATCAGTTTCCATACAGGGGAATGATAACAATACACTGGTTAAAAGAATCAGCAAAAGGACCATAAATTTGCAAAAAATACATTCAGTTAACAATATTTCAAGGCTCCTTTCCCTGCACTCCATTACTTTGGATGAGGCCTTAAGAGAATTGGAACATATTAAAAACAACAACGAAAAAGATAAATACTCCCTCTTGTATGTAGGCTTATCCTCAGCATTCTTTACAGTATTATTTGGAGGAGGATTATTGGAGTTTTTCACTGGACTATTTGCAGGAATACTAGTTGGAATAATATCTGAAAGTTTTACCAACCTTCATTCCTATCACTTCTTTTCAAATACTGTTTCCGGTGCCGTTATCGCATTCTTGGCAATTGCAGTAACCACCCTGACAAAGACAGGAAATTACAACCCTATAATAGTAGGTTGTATGATGCCTCTTCTGCCGGGACTTGCAATGACTAATGCAATACGAGACACCATGAGGGGAGACTTAATTTCAGGTATGGCAAGAACAACGGAAGTGCTCTTAGTAGCAGCGTCCTTAGCTGCTGGTGCAGGAGTTGTTTTATACCTGGCCTATACTGTTAACATTCTTAGTTAGGAGGTTGTATGTTAAAAATTATTTTAGACCTATTCTACTGTTTTATAGCAACTTTATTCTTTGCCTTAATAATGAATGCTCCAAAAAAGACTATCCTGCATTCATCCCTCTTTGCAGCTGTAGGATATTTAATATATATAAACCTTTCAGATTTTGTGAGCCCTACCTTGGGTTTTTTCTCAGGCACCGCCTTTATTGCAATGATGGGGGAAATATCTGCCCGCAAGTTTAAAATGCCAGCCACAATATTTATTTTCCCTGCAGTAATTCCCATAGTACCCGGATTTGGCCTTTATGAAACTATGTTGGCAATTGTTCAGAACAATATATTCTTAGCCCTTGAAATAGGAACCAATACAATATTAAATATTGCCGCAATGGCAATGGCTATGGCATTGGTTAGTATATTGGCGGGAAAAATAAAATATAGAAAAACAAAAATGTTTTAAAATACCCTGTTCGGGTATATAATAAATGTTAATATAAATATTGGAGGTAGAATATGTGTCGTAAAGAAAAATTCTTCATCTGTGAAACTTGCGGAAACTTAGTGGAACTGGTACTAGAAGGGGGCGGAACTCTGGTTTGCTGTGGTAACGAAATGAAAGAACTTATTGGAAACGTTGAAGAAGCTTCCTATGAAAAACATATACCAGAAGTTAAAGTGGACGGTAATAAGGTAAGAGTACAAATAGGCAGCGTAATCCACCCCATGACTGAAGAGCACTATATACAATTTATTTATCTAGTAACAAAATTAGGTGTACAAAGAGTATGCTTATCACCGGGAGAAGATCCTATTGCTGAATTTGTTTTAGCAGAAGGAGACGAAGTGGTAGCAGCATATGAATTTTGCAATCTCCACGGACTTTGGAAAAAAGAAATGTAATTATAACCTCTACTATACGAAAATAGAGGAAGTGTCCCAATTGTATAGTTTGAGTCCCTCCAAAAAGACAAGGATTTGAATTTCAAATCCTTGTCTTTTATGATATTTTTGCCCCGCTGGGTATATCTTCAAGAGTAGATACTACTGATAATTTATCACCGATTTCAGCTGACAATATCATGCCCTGAGATTCAATTCCTCTTAAGGTTACAGGTTTTAAGTTATAAATCATTACAACTTTCTTACCCACTAATTCCTCCGGCTTATAATACTCTGCTATGCCGGAAACTACCTGTCGGCTTTCTTCTCCGATTTTCAGCTGGAATACTAATAACTTATCTGCCTTTGGATGTTTCTCAACTTTTATTACTTCTGCAACTCTTATATCTAATTTTTCAAAGTCATCAATAGTTACATAATTGTCTTCTTCCTTCATTTCAGCTAGTGTTTTTTCTTCATTTAACTTGTTTATTTCTTCCATTTTATTTGCTGAATCAATTCTTGCAAATAAGATTTCAGGTTTTCCTACCTTTTGTCCAGGAACCATTCCATTGAAACTTAGAAGAGATTCCCAGTCCCTCTTGTCTGTATTAAGCTGATTTAATATCTTTTCTCCTGTTTCCGGCAAGAAAGGTTCTAAAAGCACTGCTGCAATTCTTATGGATTCAAGAAGATTGTATAAAACCGTTCCTAATCTTTCTTTTTTGCTTTCATCCCTGCCTAAAATCCAAGGCTGAGTTTCGTCAATGTACTTGTTGCTTCTTCTAAGAAGAGTGAATATTTCACTGATGGACTCAGACACCTTTAATTCATCCATTTTTTTCTCAACTTTTAAAGGTGTTTCCAAAGCTAAATTAATTAATTCCTGGTCTATAGGTTCAGGAGCAGTAGGGGCTACCACTTCCCCTCCAAAATATTTGTTGGTCATGGATATGGTTCTGTTTACCAAATTACCTAAAATATTTGCCAAATCAGAGTTAATTCTTTCAATTAACAATTCATAGGTCAGAGTGCCATCTGATGCAAAAGGCATTTCGTGAAGAACAAAGTATCTGACAGCATCAACACCGAATAACTCAACTAAATCGTCGGCGTAAATTACATTTCCTTTTGACTTGCTCATCTTTCCATCCCCTATTAAGAGCCAGGGATGACCGAAAACCTGTTTTGGAAGCTCTATTCCTAGTGCCATTAACAATGTAGGCCAATAAATAGTATGGAATCTTAAAATATCCTTACCTATTAAATGAACGTCTGCAGGCCAATATTTCCTATATAGTTCCCCATGATTGCATTCATCTGGATCATAGCCTAAGAATGTTATATAGTTACTCAAAGCATCTATCCATACATAAACCACATGGCCTTCATCAAAAGTAACAGGTATTCCCCAATCGAAGGAAGTTCTTGATACACACAAATCCTGCAATCCCGGTTTAATGAAATTATTAACCATTTCATTTTTACGTGATTCAGGTTGAATAAATTTAGGATTTTCTTCAATATGCTTTATAAGTCTGTCAGCATACTTGCTCATTTTAAAGAAATATGCTTCTTCCCTTGCCTTGTGTACTTCTCTGCCGCAATCAGGACACTTTCCATCCACTAGTTGAGAATCTGTAAAAAAAGCTTCATCTGGTGTACAGTACCAGCCTTCGTAATATCCCTTGTATATATCTCCCTGGTCATATAGTTTCTTAAATATTTTTTGTACAATTTTAATATGTTCTGGGTCTGTTGTTCTTACGAATTTGTCATAACTTGTGTTCATTAAATCCCAAATTCTTTTAATTTCAGCAGCAACTTCATCTACGAATTCCTTAGGTGTTTTTCCTGCTTCTTTAGCCTTTTGTTGTATTTTTTGTCCGTGTTCGTCGGTACCTGTTTGGAAATATACATCATAACCGTTTAATTTTTTAAATCTTACAATAGCATCTGCAAGAACTATTTCATAAGTATTACCGATATGAGGCTTGCCAGATGTATAAGCAATTGCCGTAGTTAAATAAAATTTGCCTTTGTTCATATTTTCCTCCTTGTAATAATAAAACCTCTTAGCATAAGCTAAGAGGCGAAATTTCGCGTTACCACTCTTATTCGCACATATTTCACAATACGTGCCTCAGCAGGTTTTAAACCTTGTATTATAACGTATACTTACGGCGTACCCTAACAAAAGCTCAGGTACGAAGCTCCAAGGCCATCTTCGCTTTAAAACCAAGACGCCGGTTCCCACCAAACCCGGTTCTCTGGAGTATGATTTTAAAACTACTCTTCTTATCATCGCTTCTTAATATGCATTTTTATATGACTATACATAAATATATTATTTTTGTCAACATAAATATTCTTATCCTGTTACTTTAAGGCATTTTTCCCGTTTGGAAATAATTTATTCTAATCAATCTTACCATCTAAAAATCAATCCCAGACACTTTAGTATCAAGACTATTATTCCTATAACAATTGCTGGAATTAACAGAAGTCCTATCCCTAAGGGAATTAACGCAAAAATGACAATTATCCCCACTACTGTACTTAATATAGAAAATATTATTTTAAACAGCAAGACACTTGCCTTAAAACCTGCCACAATGAATATAAAAAATATTATTAATCCCAATAATATATCCATACTATCCTCCCATAATACCTTATAATAATATATTACCAAGAATATGTTTATAAACCATTAGTTAAAAATTAAAATTTGATTAAATTCTAGGATGGGAGCATTACATGAAATTTTCTATATCATTTACAGTCTTAATAATATCTTTAGACAGATTAATTATACCATCTTTCTTAACCCAGACATCGTCTTCTATCCGGATACCTATTCCTTCTTCCTTTATATAAAGTCCCGGCTCCACAGTGTAAACATTGTTTTCCTGTATAGTTTTGTCCCTTCTCCTGTAGTCGTGAACGTCCAATCCCAAAGGATGACCAAAGCTATGATAAAAATACTTACTAACTTCTGAGTCGTCTTTTATTAATTTAAGCTTTTTTAATTCCTTGGCAAAATAATCTTTAACTTTATTATTCACATCTGCTTCAAGAGCCCCTGGATGCATTGCACTTATAATTACTTCCTGGGCTTCTAATACTACATTGTAAATATCCTTTTGCCTTTGAGTAAACTTTCCATTCACTGGATAGGTACGGGTAATATCAGAGGCATAGTTGTTTGACAGGGCTCCCAAGTCTAGCAGTATGAGATCCCCATCTTCCATCCTCCGCTGTAAATCAACATAGTGGAGTATTACTGCGTTTTCACTGGAAGCAGCAATAGTTTGAAAGCTGGGCTTTGAATTTTTAAGCATGAGTTGGTATTCAAAGTTCGCCCTTACCTGGTATTCATACATTCCTGGTTTTAAATTTTTCATGACGAATTCCAATGCTTCCTTGGTATATGTTATTGCTTTCTTTATTTCTTCTACTTCCTCTTCCGACTTGCTACTTCTTAGTTCCACCATAATATCCAATGAATTTTTTATGTTTAAAGCGGGATAGTTCTTTCTTAATAAGTTAGCAAGATTTCTGTAACTATCAGAAGGCTCATCTGGATCTGTCAAGTATGAATAAATATATAAATTGTCCGGTCTGTTGCTGTTTATTCCCTGAAAAAGTTCATCAATAAAATCATTTCGGTTTCTAATACTCTTTATACCTGAAACTTCCGCTGCTTCCTCCTTACGCATCAGTATACCGTACCATTTTTCAAAATGTTCATCTAGGGCAGGTATGTACAAAGTTTCAGTTATCTTGCCAGAAATTTTGCTTATTAATAATACCATGTTTTCTCTACTAATACCCGTAAGGTAGTAGAAGTTTCTGTCAACAGAAAATTCATAGTATTGGTCTGCCGTCTCTCTGGGTGCTCTTCCCGAGAAAAATATAGCAAGGGAGTAGTCTTCCATATTTTCAGCAAATTTAGCTCTGTTATTTATAAAAAAAGATGTTTTCATTATTCCTCCAAAATTTGTTTAAGCTGTTCATCCTTAATTTTTAACTCTTCCAACTGCTTTCTTCCATCCCGTATACAGCCTATCTCTTTCTTCCTCAGTCATTATTGGTTTAAATTTCTTGTTTATATTCCAGTTTTGAATTATTTCACCTTTTGATTTCCAAAATCCTACCGCTAATCCTGCTAAATATGCAGCTCCTAAAGCAGTAGTCTCCGTTATCTCCGGCCTTTCAATATTTACATTGAGTATATCTGACTGAAATTGCATTAAAAAATTATTTGCCGATGCCCCTCCATCTACTTTTAACAGGGTTAAATTTATTCCCGAATCTTCAATCATTGCTTCAATTACATCCTTAGTTTGATATGCAATGGATTCAAGGGCTGCTCTTATTATGTGATTTCTATTGGCACCCCTTGTCAAACCTACAATTGCCCCTCTTGCATACATATCCCAATAGGGAGCGCCCAATCCTGTAAATGCCGGCACTAAGTAGACACCATTTGTTGAACTTACTTTCTTTGCAAAATATTCCGAATCTGCAGCATCGTGGATGATTTTCAGTTCATCTCTTAACCATTGTATAGCTGCTCCTGCTACAAATATGGAGCCTTCCAAAGCATATTCCACCTTTCCATTTAAGCTCCATGCAATGGTAGTCAACAATCCATTATGGGATTTAACTATTTTTTCTCCCGTATTCATAAGCATGAAACAACCGGTGCCATAAGTGTTTTTAACCATTCCTTCCTGGAAGCATAACTGACCGAAAAGAGCAGCCTGTTGATCCCCAGCAATTCCTGATATAGGTATTTCACAGCCGAACAATTCTAGGGAAGTATTTGCATAAAATTCTGAAGAGTAACTTACTTCTGGTAAAATTTCTTTTGGAATATTTAAAGCTTTTAATATTTTTTCGTCCCACTGAAGGCTTCTAATATTGTAAATCATGGTTCTTGAAGCATTGGAATAATCCGTTATATGCACCCTGCCCCCAGTTAAGTTCCAAATAAGCCAGCTGTCCACTGTACCAAATAAAATATCTCCATTTTCTGCTTTTTCTCTTACACCTTCTACATTATCCAAAATCCATTTGATTTTGGTTCCAGAAAAATATGCATCAATTATCAATCCTGTATTTTCTTTAATATAGGGCTCAATGCCTGATTTTTTTAAATTATCACATATATCTGCTGTTTGTCTGCTCTGCCATACTATTGCATTATAAACGGGGATACCTGTATTTTTGTCCCATAAAATTGTAGTTTCTCTCTGGTTTGCTATACCAATAGCTGCTATTTCTGAAACTGCAACATCCTTTATTGCTTCTTTTGCAGCTGCCAACTGAGTTTCCCAAATTTCTACTGGATTTTGTTCTACCCAACCAGGCTGAGGATATATTTGCGTGAATTCTTTTTGAGAAATATTAACTATTTCACCGTTTTTGTTAAATAGTATTGCCCTTGAACTGGTAGTTCCTTGATCTAAGGCAAGAACGTATTTTTTTTCCATAGCACCCTACCTCATATCTTTTGATTCAATTATATACTTAAAGTAATAAATATTCAACTATCCATCTTAAGGCTTAAAAAAAGAAGCCTCTTAGGGCTTCTATACCTTATTCTGAAACCAATCTCTTTTCTCCTGTTATCTCTTGTATTGGCTTAATATCCTGGGTAACTTCCACGACACCCAAGTACTCCCCTTTGTCGTTTCTTACGGCGAAATATCTTATATAAACGTATTTATCACCCATTTTAATCCAAAAATCTTCATGATCTTTCTTTCCTGATTTTAAATCTTCCACTATACCTTCCACTATATGGACACTGGCAGGCGGGTGGCAATTTGAAACATTTCTACCTATGATAGTCTTGGTTCTTGCAAAAATCCTTTCACTGCTTTGGGAGAAATATCTTACCGTATCGTCACTTCCCACAAATGTAATGTCTAAGGGCAAAGTATTAAGCATGTATGTTAGTTCTTCCTTGTTAAATACTCCCGTAGGCAGTACTATGGCTCCCGGTTCCTTTATATCTTCTTTATATTCCTCTTTAGCTTCCTGGTTAGGCACCCATACTGGAATAGAGTCTAATATTTCACCAATTTCGCTACTATCATCGGCAACCTTCTTCCATTCATCCTGAGTCATGGTATCTAAAAGCATAGGAAGCATTATATTTTCTTCTTTAAATATCATTTCAAGTACTCTGTTAAGAAATTCTTGCAGAGCCTTTTTAAGTTCTTGATTATAAAATCCCTGGGATAAATCAGTCTTAAGCATGTTTAAATCATCGCGGATTTCATCATCCACCCCCCACATAACCTGGGGAGGTGCAGTCATGCCGTACTTCTCCATATAAGGAAACAGAAGATTTTCTTTCTTTGAGTAATGAATATCGATAATGGACAATGAATCCAATCCCTTTAATATATTTTGCCTGGAATTTTCATCAAATTTTTCTAAGAAGGGATTGATTTCCTCTTCAATAATTTTTTCTATTTTTCTGTTTTCTAACATTAATACATTAGCAGGATGTCCTGGAATTTTGGTAGGGTCTGTTTCCCGATGTATTTCTTCAATGGAACCTTTAAACACTGCTGCATGAACGTCGCAAAGTCTTTGAACTTCTGAAATCGGCAACCCTTCCCTGATTAAAGCCTGCTCCGCCTCAGATATTTCAGTAGCTGAAACACCGGTAAAGGCTTTCTCAAATTTTTGTTTTACTTCATCAACTGTCTTTCCTTCGTGAAGCTCCCTGATTATTTCCTTAATAACATTTTTTCGATATTCTCTGTTGTTAATATTTTCACTCATAATTACTCCTTTATTTATATTATATATAACATTTATTATATTTCTTATATTATTCTTTTATTTCATATCCTCTTTTTATGAGTTCTTTTTTCACTTCATCCAAACTAAGACCCTTTGCCTTAGCACCCTTGGGAATTGTCATAAATCTTCCAGCAGTAGTGAGCATACCGGGATTTGTAATGTCTTTAAACCCTATCTCGGCCAAGATATGAGAAATATTATTATCTTCCTTCCACAGTTCATAAACGGTTTTTCTGAAATCTATCACCTTCAAATTTTCCGCCTCCTTTATCTTATACTTTAATTTATACCTAATTTACAACCTTTTAAACATTTTCCCAGTAATATAATTAATTATTACATTCTTATTATTAATTATTACATCCGTCATATTTTTTGTTGATTTATTTTCATGCATACTATATTATAATTTCGAGGAATAAAATAAAAGGGAGGCTATAATGAAAAAATTTGTATTTGTTTTTAGTTTGGTTTTAATGTTGGTATTAACATCTGTTACGGCTTTTGCAGATGAAATCATTATAAGGGTTGATTCCGTTGAAGTAGAATTTAATGATGATTTAGGATTTCCCTTTATCGATGAAAATAACCGAACTCAGGTTCCTTTCAGGGCAACCTTGGAGAAATATGGTGCAAAAGTTGATTGGAACGAAGAAAATAAAACTGCAATTGCAAGCAAAGACGACATTACTGTTGAAGTTCCCATAGGTGAAAATTACATAGTAAAAGACGGTGAAAAAATAGCTGTTGATACGGCAGCAAGAATTGTTAACGGAAGAACATACCTTCCCATAAGGGCTGTCATTGAAGCCTTCGGTTCAGAAGTTCAATGGGATGCTGCTTTAAATACTGTAGTAATAACTAGAGAACCTGTTGATGCAAAGGCTATTTATTTAGAAGCTGCAGAAAAATCTACCTCCTGGAAAAATTATGACGTTAAAGCTTTGTTAAATATGTCCATGGAAGCTCCTGACGATGAAGGAAGACTACAAAGTATGAAAATGAATATGGACATGGATATGACAGTTTTCATGGATCCTTTTAAAGCTAAAATTATAGTTGATATTCCCGTTACCGTGATGGATACAGAATTTATGGAAATGATGATGGAAATGTACATGGTAGTTGATGAAGAAGGCTACACTACCTATACTGGAACCAAGGATTATACGGGAGAATTCACGTGGTTTAAGCAAACAATGAAGGATGAAGTATTCACTGACCTTCTGAAATACAGTAAAAACACAACCCTTCCAAATAATGAATTAACACAAAAATATACAAAGGATGTTAAATATTTCGGCAACTACACTGATGAAACAGGAAGAACCTTGTTAAGACTTGAATATACCATGTCAGGAGACATATATAAGGAACTCTTCGAAGGATATGAGGAAGCAATGCCGGAACCAACCAATGAACAGGAAAAAATGACCTATGAGGCTATAAAAGTACTCATTAACGCTGACCTTGGGGATATAACATTCATCGTATATATTGATGAAGAAACCGGTGAAATGGTAAAAATGGAAATGGATTTAGCCAGCATGGTTAAATCAATTGTATCCCAAATGTCTTTAATCATGGGAGGAATGCCTCAAGAAGTAATGGATATATTAAATAATTTAAAAGCAGAAATGGTAGCGGAATATCTAAACATCAATGAAGCTGCAGATTTTGAAATACCAGAAGCTGCATTGAATGCTCCGGATGTAACAGAAATGCTTGAAAATTTAGAGCAGTATGAAGAACTCCCAACAGAAGAAGATATACAAGATGAAGTAAGATAAATTCAATAAGTGCACCATGAGTGCACTTTATTTTTGATAAATTACCCGGGAAATGTTAATATTAGTTAGCAACTATAGGAGGACAAAATGAAAATATTAATATACCTTTTGTTACTTTTACAATTATCAGGATGTATTATAGTACCTCAAGTACCTAAAGATGAAATCCCTGACAAAAAAATTGAAACTCCAGAAGAACCTGAAGAAGCAGAAGTTTCTGAAAAGGATTTGTTTTATGAATATGAAGAAGAAGCCAAGCACCTCCTGCAGAAAATGTCTATAGAAGAAAAAATAGGCCAAATGTTTTTAGTCCGATGTCCTGAAGATGAAAAATTAGACATGTACTTAACTATGAATCCTGGTGGATTCATAATGTTTGGAAGAGACTTTGCCGGTAAAACGAAGGAGGAAGTTATAGGTAACATAGATTATTTCCAAAAAAACAGCCTCATACCCATGATTGTCGGGGTTGATGAGGAGGGAGGAACAGTAGTAAGAGTAAGTTCTAATCCAAACTTGGCAGAAGAGCCCTTTAAATCTCCCCAGGAGCTATTTAATTTAGGAGGTTATGAAGAAATTAGAAGAGATACGGAAGAAAAATCAAAACTCTTAAAATCTCTGGGCATTAATTTAAACTTAAGCCCTGTTGCAGATATATCAACGGATCCCTATGATTTTATTTTTGACAGGTCCTTTGGAAAACCCGCAGAAGAAACTGCACAATTTGTAAAAGTCGTGGTAGAAACAGCAAAGGAAAACAAAATTTCTTCTGCATTAAAACACTTTCCTGGCTATGGAAACAATGCAGATACTCATACGAGTTCTGCCTATGATAAAAGACCTTACGAAGAATTCCTTAACAGGGATTTTATTCCTTTTAAAGAAGGAATTGAAGCTAATGCAGAATGTGTCTTAGTTTCCCACAATATTGTAGAATCCATAGACCCTGAATTTCCTGCCTCTCTTTCTAAAAAGGCTATAGATATTTTAAAAAATGATCTGAATTTTACGGGCATAGTAATGACCGACGACCTGTCCATGGGGGCAATATCCGAATTCAGTACAATTTACCCTCCGGAAGTAATGGCAGTTATGGCAGGAAACGACATGTTAATAGTTACTGACTTTGAAACAGGATATAATTCCCTTTTATCTGCCGTAAAAGAAGAAATTATTCCTGAAGAGAGAATTAATGAGTCTGTCCTTAAAATATTAAAATGGAAGTTTTACTTAGAATTATTTACTTAGAAATATATATTCAAAGAATAAGACCCTACCCCAAGGTAAACAAAAGGGTCTTTTTTTGTTTTTCCTGAAACTTTTGTCGTTTTTATTCGTCTAATAGATAATATGACATTATTCTCTATAATAAAGCATAATAATTTCATCAACTATTAATCAATCTATTTCTTTTTTCCAAAAAATAGTATATAATTAAACAAACCGTCAGGAAGGTGATAGAATGAAACGAACTTTTAAAGTTTTGAATATTCTTTTAATATTAGTTGTAGTTTTTACTCTTAATGACAATGCTTTAGCCTATGAAGCAGGAGATTATGAGGAATTGGAAAATATAGTTTTAGAACAAATGAGGAAATATAACCCTAATTTCAAAATAAATTATACCGGTTCTTTAGACAATATTGAAGAAGTGTTAAAAAATATCCTTAAAAAGGATATTTATGTTAATTCCAATGTCAGCAAGGTGGGTTGGGAGATAACAAGTAATAGAAATTCAAGCAATATTAATATTAATGTTTCTTATATTATAACTCCCCAGGAAAGAATGGAAGCTGATAAAAAAATTGACGAAATACTATCACATATAATAAAACCTTACATGAATGACCATGAAAAGGTAAAGGCTGTACATGATTATATTGTTTTAAGGGGAAAGTATGATACAAGCTTTACCTATTATTCCGATTATGACCTGCTGGTAGAAGGAACATCCGTTTGTAACGGATATGCTCTTTTAACTTATAATATGCTCAATAAGTTGAATATTCCCGTTAAATTGGTTTCTGGTACAGCAGAAGGTGAAAATCATATATGGAATATGGTTAAATTAGGTACACACTGGTTCCATTTAGATACTAGCTGGAATGACCCTCTGCCAGACAAGGGGAATATTTCATACAAGTACTATATGCTTACAGAAAAAGAGATTTCCATGGACCATACAATCGACGAAGAGTTAAACATTCCCAAATCAACAAAAAGGTACTATGATTACCTTAAGGAATTATCCTATGACAAACTCCTGGCAGAAACAGGATTAGATATGTATGATGAAGTAAATACAGCTAAAAGCGAAACTGAATTAATAAGTATATTAAGCCGTAAAATTAAGTACAGACCCCTTAAAATTTCAGTACGATTTGATAAGTCCATTACCCAAGACGGTATAAACAACGGTATGTCACAATTGTTGAGGAACGATTATATATCGGTAATTGAATACTGTATTACAGACAGTGATAATACTGGAGAATGGAGTGTCTTGGATTTATTTATTAAGTATAAAGAGACACCGGAAAAAATTATAGTAGATTTCCCAAAGAAGGTATACAATATTGCTTCAGAAGTAAATTTCAGAGTTTATGCCCAATACGGTGATATGAAAACAGATATAACAAAAGATGTTCTTATATATCCCTATGATAGGAATAAGTTAAATGTTTACAATGGAACTTTAAAGTTCAAGGAAGCTGGAAACTACAATTTATTATTCGAATTCCAGGGGCTTAACGAAACAGTATCCATTACTGGATTAAATTCAGAAGCATTTAAGTATATAACGGATAAAAAGCCTGACAACTATGTAAATGTAAAAGTTTATGACCAATACATTGATTTCAGTTCTGTAAATCAATGGCCAATTATTGAAAAAGGCCGGACTATGGTTCCTTTAAGAGCAGTATTTGAAGTATTGAACTGCAATGTTAAATGGGAAGAATCAACAAAGTCGGCAGTGGTGGAATTTGGTTCCACAAAAATAATTATTCCTGCTGACAGTACTACAGCATATATAAATGGTAAAATAAACACTTTAGATGTACCTGCAAAAATAGTAAATAACCGAATTATGGTACCCCTTAGATTTGTCAGCGAAGCAATTGATAAAACCGTTATTTGGGATGATGAAAACAAGACAGTATTAATTTATTAAGAAAAACAGGATACATTAATCCTTTTGAATTTGCTGTTTTTAACATAATAAAGGGCACATTACGTGCCCATTATTGTTTTTCTTTTAATACCTCTACAGCCTTTTGAAGTTGATTATCCGTTTCGTAAAATTCATATCCGTAGCCTTCTGCATCCTCGTTTAGCTGAACTTCAATATCCGGCTCGATTCCAATACCATGGATGTTAATTCCATTAGGAGTGAAGTATTCGGAAACAGTCATCTTAATTCCTTCACCTTCATTGCCAAACCTCTGAACTTTTTGAACTATTCCTTTTCCGAATGTCTTGGTACCTATTAGTATTGCCCTTTCCGTATCTTTCATTGCCCCTGCCATAATTTCTGATGCACTTGCACTTCCTTCATTTATTAAAAGGACCAGGGGAATATCTTCTTTACTACTATCTGACTTATAATATTGTATTTCTCCTGATTTTGCTTTAGTGTAGGTTACTATTCCTTCATCTAAAAACATATTGGTTATTTCAACAGTGGAATCAATCATTCCTCCTGGATTATACCTTAAATCAATAATTAAGCCTTCCATTCCTTTATTTTTAAGGGTTTTATAAGCATTATTAAAATCTTTTGCTGTCTGCATATCGAAGGAAGTAATCCTGATATAACCTATATTATCCTCTATCATTGCAGCCTTTATGGACTTAATTTTAATAGTTTCCCTGTTAACATCTACATCGAAAATACCATGTTCACCATTGGAATCTACTCTTTGAATTGTTAAAGTTACACTTGTTCCCGGTTCACCTTTCATTATTTTAACTGCTGCATCAATTTGTTCTGCGGTAAATTCTGTTCCGTTTATTCTGATAATTTTATCTCCGGTTTTTAACCCAGCTTTTTCAGCAGGTGTATCTTCAATAGGTGATACAATTAATATTTTATTGTCATCACTGGGAGCTATGTATACTCCTATGCCTTCATATGAACCTTCCGTATCCTGCCTAAGAGCTGCATATTCTTCCTTTGACAAGTATTGGGTATAAGGATCTCCCAATGCCTTTAAGCTACCTGCCAATGCTCCTTCAAGCATTGTTTCATCATCAGCTTCATACAAGAATTCCTTATGAACAATTTGCATGATATTTTCTAATTTTGCATACTTATCATGCATTTCTTTCAATTTTCTATATGTATTTTCCGAAATTATTACTTTTTGTCCTATTTCAACCATGAACACATTGCCAAGCGTTAAAGTAACAAAGGCAGTCAACAAAACAACTACAATAATAGTAAAAATATATTTTCTCTTGGATACCATCTACTCACTCCCGCTATTAAAGTTAAGCTCACTATTGCTTATATCTATTTATATGCCATGCTATATTATTTTATCCTAATTATATTAATACAGCCTTAATGATATACTTGATATTATAACATAAATATATATAAATAAAAATGTTTTATTGTATTTAAAATTCAACTTCTTAGAGGTCTCAAGTCCTAAAAAAAAATGTACCCTAGCAGTACATTTATAATAATTCCCTGAAAGTTTCAATGAATTTGTCACTTATCTTTTCTATCTTTTCTCTTTCAGCTTCAAATACCTCATCATAAACTCCAATTGTATAAAAACCTGCTTCTTTAGCAGTCTTTATGGCGAAGTAGGCATCTTCGTAAACTACTGTTTCAGATGGTGTTGCCTTTAATTTCTCCACTGCATAATAAAATATATCTGGTTTGTGTTTTCCCACTCCCACCTCCTCACAACTGCTGACAAAAGAAAAGTATTTGAGTATGTCGTTTCTCTCTAAGGCAGCCATTGCTAAATTTAAGGAAGAGGCTGTTGCAACACACATCAGGGCACCTTCATCCTTTGATTTTTGTAAGTATTCTTTCACATAAGGTTTCAGTTTTAATTCATATTTATACTTGTATTCTACTAGTTTTTTCATATCATCTAATATTTCCTCTGCTGTGGACTTAAGACCAAATGCTTCTATAAAGTATTCTGCTGCCTTCTCCAAGGTCATAGTGGACAATATTTCACTTAAATTTTCAGGAGGCCTAATTCCAATATGCAAGAGATAGTTCTTTCCAAAGTCCTTCCATAAAAACATTGAATCCAGTAGAGTGCCGTCCATATCAAAAATCTTGTATTTATAGTTCTTCATATTTTCTCCTTGTTCCATATTAATTAGAACCCTACCCAAGAAGACAATCCGAAATTGCTCTTGGGCTCGGGAACCTTGTTGACATAATAAAAAACCCTTACAAGAAGTATGTAAGGATTTTATGAGCCATGAGGGATTCGAACCCCCGACGAACAGATTCGAAGTCTGCCACTCTATCCCCTGAGCTAATGGCCCCTAGCTCATAGATTATAATATAAATGACAACTTTTTTCAATCCCTCATTTATTTTTATTGCAAATTTCCAACAAGTCTAAATTATTTATTGTCAAATAAGTAAATATAGTGAGGAACGGTTATATTTCTATATCCAACAAGTATGAACTTAAGCTTTTACCGTGTTTATCTAATGCCAATGATCTTGTAACACCGCCGCCTAAGGCATCATACATTACAAAGTTCAGGGCTCCTAATTGGGGAAGCTCATATCTTACAACCTCACCTTTTACAATATCTTTGAACCATTTTTTAACGAGATCAGCTGTTACTTTTTCTTTTATTAATTCATAGTCTTTAATATCGTATACTATGAGAGATACATTGGAAATATTGCCCTTATCTCCAGTTCTTGAATGTGCTATTTCCCATAACTTCATTACTGTACCTCCTTATATACTACTTTAGCTTCCACATCTGTACGATTAATTAATATTGAAGCTACAGATACAATTTCGCTCACTGATTTTGTAGCTCCACCGCCGCCTGCAGGACCATTTGTATACAGTGTTTCCACTTCATTTCCTATCTTAGCTGCGTCACTCTTATTCTTAGTTCTTGCTGCAACTCTTAACCTAACTTCTTCAGGTGTATTATACTTTCTTTCACTGTTTTTATAAATTGAATTAATTCCTATAAAGTCAATTCTCAACTCATCATATTTTACATTAGTTAGTTTAAGTCTTTTTTCAACAATCTCAGCTGCTAATTTAGCTCTTTCCAAACATCCAGGACCAGCGTAGCTTATTTCTCCCTCACCTATGAAGCAGTCCTTGTAGCCTATGCTTACTTTTAATGTATCTGTCTTTTCTCTTCCTGTAGCTCCCTTAACTTCCACTATATCTTTGTCCTTTTGAGTAAATGTTACCTTGGAAAAGTCAGCTATACAGTCTGGTGTTAGGTAGCTTGAAGGGTCATGAATTTCGTACAATAGCTGTTCTATCAATGTATCTTTATTTACAACTCCTCCCGAGCCTTCAACCTTTGTTATTATACAGTCCCCATCTTCACTTACTTCTGCAATAGGAAAACCTAACTCCCAAGGTCTTTCTACATCTTTTTTGCCTGGCTCCGCATAGTATCCACCTGTAGCCTGACCACCACATTCAAGCAAATGCCCTATTAAGGTTCCCTTGCCAAGCAATTCATAATTATTTAAGTCCCATCCGAATTCATAAACTAAGGGGGCCAAAAATAGTGCTGGATCTGAAACCCTTCCTGTAATTATTATATCTGCTCCATTTTTTAATGCCTCTAAAATACCGTCAATACCCATGTAGACATTGGCTGATATAATACCGTCTAATTCAGCAAGGGGCTTGCCTGTTTCCCAAACAATAGTATCTTTGTATTTATCTAATTTATCTGTTACATCATCACCGTATACTGCAGCTACTTTTAGTCCTTTCAATCCTTTTTCTTCTGCCATTCTAGATACTAGATCAGCAGCACTTTGAGGATTGGCGGCTCCCATATTTGTAATAACTTTTACCTTATGTTTGTGGGCAAGAGGAAGAACTTTATCCATTCTGTGCTCTAAAAGTCCATTATATCCTTTGCTTGGGTCGGCTAATTTAGCTTTTTGTGCTATAGCAATTGTTCTTTCTGCCAAGCATTCAAAACTTATATAGTCTATATGACCTTTTTCTATTAATTCTAATGCGGGTTCTAATCTGTCGCCGGCATAGCCGGCACCAGACCCTATTCTTATTTTTTTCAATTCACTACCTCCTTTTTAAAATGCGATTACCCCTATTACTATAGATACTATTAGCATTACAATTGTAACTAAAAAGGCTAATGGGATAGTCTTTTTCTGATGTTCTCCAAAGTCTACTCCTGCTAAACCTATTAACAAGAATGTTGAAGCTGTTAATGGGCTTACTGGGAAACCTGTAGTCATTTGTCCTAATATTGCTGCCCTACCAATCATTATAGGATCTATTCCGAATTGAGCCGCTGTACTTGTTAGTACAGGTAGTACTCCAAAGTAGAATGAGTCAGGATCGAACAGTAAACTCATAGGCATAGCTAATATACCAGTAACTGCCGGTATAAATCTTCCCAAAGATGTTGGTATTAATTTTACCATTACTTCTGACATTGCCGTGATCATACCCGTTTCTTTCATTATTCCTGTAAATGCACCTGCAGCAAAGAGAACACTGGCCATCATCAAAGCTGCCTTAGCATGGGCATCAACACGTGCTTTTTGTTCTTTAACATCTGGATAATTTATAACTATTGCTATACAAAATGCAAACATAAATACAACCTGTGGCGGGAATAAATTAGAGATCATTATTCCTATAGCAGCAATAATTAATAATATATTTACTGCAAACAATTTTGGTCTTTGTAGTTTTAATTTTTCAGAATCAACTTCTTGTTCTGTATTTCCTACATTAGCAAGTTTAACATCTCCAATTCTTGCTTTTTCCTTCTTCCCTATAAATGCCGCTATCAGCAAAACAGTAATTAAACCTACTAGAACAGGTATCAAAACAGGATTAAATAAATCTGTTACAGGAACGTTTAATGATGTTGCTGCTCTTAATGTAGGTCCACCCCATGGTACAATATTCATGGTACCTGCTGACAAGGCAACTATAGTTGCTAATGATGTTCTGCTCATACCTACAGCATCATACAAGGGTAATACTGCTGGTATTGTCACCAAAAATGTTACAGCCCCTGAACCGTCTAAGTGAACTAACATGGCTAATACTGCTGTTCCAATTGCAATTTTTACAGGGTCACTTCCAACAGCTTTTATTATTTTTTTAATTATTGGATCAAAGGTACCGGCATCACTTAAAACACCAAAGAATAAAATAGCAAATATAAACATAACTCCTGTAGGTGCTATTGTTTTAATGCCATTGGTAATAAATCCACCCACCTCAAAACCAAACCCGGCAATCAATGCCATAAGTGTAGGTACGGCTACAAGTGCAACCGTGGGTGTTAGCTTTTTTGTCATTACTGCAACTAATAATAATACTACTGATAAAAATCCTAATATTGCTAACATAAAACCCTCCTAATATTATGTAATTTATGTAATTATATTAACAGCAATTACCATGCCAATTTACAAAAAATTTATTTGTTTAATTTTCAACTATTATTATTAACACTAATCTCAAAAAATATCACGATTTCCAAAATTTTAGAATTTTTATCGTTAATGTTAAACATTTGTCAGTCACGCTCTTGTTTTTATGACAAAATAAAAACTTCTAAGAAATTAGAAACTTTTATTTTTATTTCTAATTTCTTAGAAACTGCTTAGCCGTCTTTTATTTTAGTTTATTATACAAGGTAGCCAATGATATTCCAAGACTATTTGCTGCTTTTCTTTTACCTTCAATAGTGTCACCATAAAACTCTATTCGTTTAATGATCTCTTTCTTTTCAACTTCCCTAATTATATCGTTTAATTTATACCTGCTATTTTCTGCTTTTTCAGCTTGTATTCTTACAGGCAAATGTTCATGTTTTATAACATTGTCTTCCATCATATTTATTGCAAATTCAAGTGCATTTATTAACTCCCTAACATTCCCAGGCCATTCGTAATTATATAATGCTTTTTCCGCTTCACGACTCAAAATAATATCTTTTTTAAAATCGTTTTTATAAGGGCTTAAAAAATTATTTATTAAAGGAAGAATATCATCTTTCCTTTCTCTCAAAGGAGGTATTATTAAAGGAAAGACAGATATTCTATAATACAAATCATGTCTGAAGCTACCATTACTAACCATTTCTTCAAGGTTCTTGTTTGTTGCCGCTATAACCCTTACATCTATAGATGTTTCTTTAACACTTCCTACTCTTCTTATAGTTCCCTCTTGAAGGGTTCTTAATAATTTTGCTTGTACTTCATAATCCATTTCTGATATTTCATCCAAAAATATAGTTCCCTTATTTGCAGCTTCAAACAAACCCATTTTGCCTTCTTTTTTAGCTCCGGTAAAGGCCCCTTCCTCATAGCCGAAAAGTTCGCTATCCAATAAGTTTCCATTAAAAGAAGCGCAATTAACAGCTATAAAGGGACCATGGGCTCTGTCTGATTCGTTATGTATGGCATTTGCATACAATTCTTTTCCAGTTCCGCTTTCCCCCATTATCAATACAGTGATATCCTTGTTAGCTATTCTTTTAATCGTATTCTTTACTTTTATTGAGCTTTCATCCACAGAAATTATATCATTTAATGTATGCTTTGCCTTTTGGATTGCTTTAATTCTACTTTCAAGGGACTTTACTTTTGATTTATACTTATCTATATCTTGATATAACTTATAAATATCATCTATGGTACTTACAACCGATATAGCTCCAATTAATTCTGAATTTTCAAATATTGGTGACATATTTACTGAATAATGAATTCCATATTCTTCTCTTAGGGCACCGACAATTGGTTTTTTAGTTCTTAAAACATTTTGTAGTCTTGCTCCTGGTCTAATATCCCTTAACCTATTGCCTACTATTTCATCATAGGTAACTTTTGTAATTCTTGTATATGCTGGATTTATATATCTAACAATTTCATTGGTATCAATAATTAAGATTCCATCATATAAGTTGTCAAAAATTAATTTAATCCAATTGTCTATTTTCATATTTACCTCTTTTAAAGTTCTTGTGTATATTTTACCACTATGACAAAATTATTACAATACTCATAGAATCTATTTTAGTTGCATCTTTATTTTAAATCAATAAGGACAATAATTTCAATAAAAAATGAGGACTTGCGTCCTTAGACTGCTGTCAAATAACAAACCCGCTAAAATAGCGGGTTTATCAATGATCTGAATTAGAACCTATCAGTCTAATTTAGTTTACATTTACTACCTGTAAATTTTCAATGTGAATCTTATTCTACTACAACAGCTGTTCCAGAAACTGTAACCATGAGCATATCGTTTCCCTGTCCAAGGACTTCATAATCTACATCAACACCTACCACTGCATTTGCTCCCATGGACATTGCCCTGCTTTCCATTTCTAACAATGCATTTTCCCGCGCTTCAATCAGTTCCCCTTCATATGAACGGGATCTTCCGCCAAAAAAATTAGTCAGTCCTGCAGCAATATCCTTTACAAAATTAACACCTGAAATAACTTCACCAAATACAATTCCCTTGTATTCAACAATTTTTTTACCTTCTACATTGGGCGTTGTAGTTATTATCATCATACCCTCCGATATATTTATTGGTATAAACATTATACCATAAATAGGAAGCATAAAAAACAGAAAAAGGAAGAAATTTAAAATCAAATTCTTACATATCGTTTCCCAGGGTCTATGGATAAATCAGGCTTAATCCCATTATAGGCCTGAGAAAGCAATGGAATCAACTCATCTACAATAATATTGCTTTCCATGTCAGAAACCCCCTGGGAAAGAAGTCCAGCCTTGAACAACTTTATAAAGGTACCAGTGAAACACTGGGCCCATATTTTGGGGTTGTTAGGGTTATTTACATTATTATATGAAACTTTATAGTTATCGTCTATCATGCTATACTTCCATGCTCCCAAAAATGCATTTTCAATTTTATCTCTCAACTCATCCTTAGGTTCATCAAAGGCAAGCATATTTAAGGGCATGAAATAAGGTGCCTTACTTCTGATATTGTGGTATTTATAGTTATGATATTCCAATGTGTAATTAAATATAAAATTACCGCTGTGGTTTCTATATTTATTAAGAATATTCATTATATCTGTAGTTAAAAACTTTTTTATTTTCGGTGCATTTAGAAATTTTTCAACTCCTGAATAAGCCTTGGATATATCGAAGGGTATAGCTTTAAAAACGGGAAAGGCTCCCGCAATATCTAATAAACCCTTACACATACCAATTAGTGTTTGTACGTTTTCATCACTGTTATCATATGATTCCTTAAATTTATTTAGCTGTCTGTCTTTCAAAATTTTAACTTCCTGGCAATAATAGGACATTTTTTGAATTATTTCATCACTGACTTTGTACTTTCTTTGCTGCAAATTGTTTGTTTTCTTACTGCTTTTTTGGTTTTTTGAAGTAGCAGGCTTATCCAACAAATTTGCAACATCTTTGCCATAAGCCTCCGTTAATCTTTTCATTTCAGCGATAATTTCTTTTAGATATTGCTCCCCTCGAATTATTCTTTCTTCAAGTAACTTTAATTCGTCTGCTTCATTTGATATTTCAATTTGTTCAGGTTCTTCTCCTATTATTTCATAGAGAAGGTCGCTAACCTGCAAACTGAAATCTGAATACTTTGCAATATCCTCTTCAGAAATAGTTGTGCTGTCTAATATAATGTCATATATAACATAGAAGCTTCTGTATAAAGATCTGAAATCATATTCTGAGCATAGTTTCCTAACCATTCTTGCTACTATGCCATATACAGCCAAATTTGTATAGTGGCTTCGGTAGGTCCAGCGGTCGCTATCATCAGCAAAATATTTGTCATTTTCATGAACAATAATATATTTATAAGGATCGTCGCAATGTTTTTCCCAATCATCCTTTAAAATTTTCAGATTTGCTCCAAATTCAGTAAAATAGTTTTCATAAAGGACCATTACCTGGTCAACTATATTTAAGGGTATTTCTTTCAGGCCTGTTTCTAATTTGTTATACAGATAGCGGGTAAAATCTTTAAGGACATTGTAATCTGTCATCTCCCTGCGAAATCTTTGGGCATATTTTCTTAATTCATTTATATATTTCTTGTTACCTTTACCGCCCCTACTTTTATTTGATGTGCCGAAGGGAACTGTAAAGCCCTTGAAAGTGGAAGCACCACCTATAGATTTCTGCATGCTATCCTTGCTAGTTGCTGCTCCAATACTTTTATTTAACTTATTAACAAAGTCATCCTTTAAGTTATCAATAGTCCTGACTGATTCATGGGTAAATAACTGAACTCCCTGGCTTATTGCTTCCGCTAAGGGCAGAAATGCAATATAGATTTTATTGTCTTCAGCTAATTTGTTGATGGAACTAATATAACTATCCCCTAACTCTTCCATGCTTCTTGAAAAATCCTCAAATTTATCTTTAATTACAGAAAACATGATTTCATCAGCTTCAGGTGTATCGGTACCATTTAAAGGTAATAATTCAAACTTGCTGTTTTTCTTAGTTAACAGTTCAATTATATCATTTTCTACTTTCCGCGCATATTCCTCTGCTTCTTCCCCTGCTCCAAGATTTTTTAAATAACCTAATAAGGAAGACTGTGAGTCTCCCCATATTGAAACCAATTTTGGATTAAGTTCTTCACATATAGTAACATTGTATAATTTAAGGAATTCATTTATTATAATGCCAATTTTCTCATAGTTGGTCTTTAAAAAGATTTCTTCTAAACTAGATTTTAACTCCTGGGTTTTCTTGTTGGATTCATTTATATAATTTTCAGCCAAATCAATAAAAACTTTGGCTGTTTCTTCGCTAAAATTAATATTCATCATATTCATCCCCCAATATGTCGTCAAAATTCAGTGATGGAGCAATACTTTCTGATAACTTGATTCTGTATTTCTTAAAGGATCTCTCTGTATTTAAACTTTTTATTTTTAAATCTAATACAATTGAATTATGAGCTTTGTTTGTATAAGTAATCCCACATCTGTCATATATTTTTTGATTGTTGCCACCTGCAAAAACATAGTCACAACATCCCAATACACTGCGGAAATTATTATCATCACTAGTTGAAAATATTATAAAAAGCATATTTACATCCATACCATTTTTTAAAGTAGACGTAAAACCCCTAGGAAGAGTATCTAAGCTATCTATTCCACTGATCCATACTATATAGGGACTGAAAAGTTCAAATAAGTCATTTGTCTGGGCATTATATTTATAGTAGTAGATCATGGGATCAGTAAGAGCTGCATAACCATCATCAAGGGATAGGAGTTTTTCGCATATGCCTGGTATATCATACAACTTTGCATCAGAAAAATGCTTCAACCCTTCCTTTATTGCCTCCTCAACATTGGTGCCCTTTGCTTTACCTAGTTCTGTGAAATATATTTTTATAAATTCACCTGGGGAAAATGAATTTTGCAAACTCTGCTCTATAATTTTTCTTTGTTTGAATAAGAAGTCAATATCCGTCAAATAATCTGGGCTTTCAAGCACAGTTACATTCTCTATATCAGAAAGTATATTATACTTGTTGGCAACAACCCGGTTTAAAGAAAAATAAATATGATTGTAGCCATTGCCATCATATTCTCTGTGGGACTTACCAAAGTTAACAGCTAGCAACTTCTGCATATAAGCCAAATCATCCACTTCCGGAGAAACTACGGCAATATTTTTATTTAATCCTCTTTCAAGAAATAATGTTTCTAAATCTATTTTTCTGTTTCTATATAGGACAGACTCGCCAAGTGTCAATAAATCAAAATATCTTCCATCACTGTTAGTTACTGTATCACGACGAACGTCTATAATTCTGTCAAGTATATTTTGTAATACTGAAATATCCTTTCTTGAATCTTCTTGATAGAATTTCTTCGTCTTGCAAAATTTAAACTTATCTCCCTCTATAGTGATGTTTTTTAAATAGGAATAAAAGTAACTTTCTTTTTGATCACCTGTATCAGTTACTTTGTTATCATCTGCAATAAAGGGAACCCTGAATAATTTGTTATCAGCTGCACTTCCTGAGGCAGTATTGACGTAAACATTTCCTACTTCCAGATCTGCTGCTGCAGAATTTCCCAAAATTGCCGTTGAAACTTCAGCATCACAGGGAAGGGCAAAACGTATCTTAAAGTTTGCCAATGCTTTACCTGAAAGGGCTCCTGACATTTCCTGACTGGCAAAAATAAGATGAAAACCAGTAGCACGTCCTAATTTTATAATTGATGTCAATAAATTTTGAATAATACTTCCTTCCCTGTTTGTGGCCTCTAAAAACATTTGCTGGAATTCATCTACTAGTAAAACTACCCTTGGTAGAACCACTCCATATTTTTCTCTGAAATCAGTTATTTTTTGAAGACCTAAGCGGGCAAATAAATCCTGTCGTGCATACATACATTCAACAATATACTCTATAAGAGATATAACATACCTGATTTCACTGGTTGCAGCACATGCTTTAATATGTGAAGTCTGGTATTTTGTCATATACCTGCTAAGTTCAACTTTTTTGAAATCAACTAAGTACAAGTCCAACTCCCAGGGCGGGTATTCAGCCAACATATTAAAAATTAGGTTGTTGAGAAAAACAGACTTACCAGAACCTGTTCTTCCTACTACTACTCCATGGACAGCAAAATCTCCCATTTCAACTGCAATTGGATTGCTCTTTTCATTATCTAACAAACCTGGTCTCAGGTTAACACCTTTTAAAGTTGAATTGAACCAAAAACCCTTCTCCGGAACCTTGTTTAGTGAAACAGTTTCAAAAGATTTAAGCATATGTAAGAACTTGCTGTTACACAGCTCCTGGTTGTCGGATATATCATCAAATTGTTTTATAAATGTAATTGGTTCCGGACATATAAGTGCTTTTGCCCCATCTTCATAATAGATGGGGCTAATTTCCTTTTCAAATTTACCTGGCTGAGTGCTTAACATCTCAAACCAATCTTTTCTGAATTTTTCGTGTCTTAATCTCTTAGCTTCAATTGCTTCTTCCGCCATTCTTTTAGCAACATTGCTCAGTAGTGACATACTTACCTCCAACTCAATATTTAAGCTTTAAAAATACCTGACAATCCCCTGAATTTTTCTGCACTTTCCTGGACAACATTGCTCATGGCCTGTTTAACATCATCTGATCTTTGGATATTAATATTAAGTTTTTCGCTAAAATCATCCCTCAACATATCGACTTTATTGGCGAATTCTTCGAATGTACCTATTATTGAATCCAATGTTTCTGCAACTACAGCCTGAATCGTATAAAAAGCTGTATTCTCTTCACCTTCGTTTTCAATGGTTGTCAAATATTTTGATTTTATTTCTTCTAACTTATTGCTATAATCCTTCGTATAATCTATAAGTAATTCATAATCCTCTTTGGATACATCCGGTGTATCTGTTGCAACATGAAGCTCTTCCAAGGGACTTGCAAACATTTCATCTATAACATTTTCAAGACTTCTTTCCAGTCCTACTGCCGTTCTGTAGGCATCCTCTCCTCCTTCCATGGTTTCTATAAAAGCATGAAGGCTGGACTCAGATTCCACCCAATCTCCGAAATACTTTTTAATATCATAGCGCAGGGTTTCATTGTAAAATTTAATACTATCATTAGCTGCATTCACCATGGGCAAAAACTTTGTTTTCTCACATAAAGCGTTCATCTTATCAAGGTATTTTTGTGTTTCCGAATTAGTATCCTCAATAGCGCTTTGATACAAGGAAATTATTTGCTGTTGTGCTTCCTCTTTAAAACTAAACTTATTAGACATTTTCCTTTCTCCTATTCCTAATATTTTGTAATTGAACAGTTTACATCATCAACTAAATAAATATTTTGTTGATTTATCATGTTCGCCAATTTTTCATAAATTGCAGCATTCTCAGTTTTATTTCCTGATTTATACTTGTTCCACTCCGATACATCAATAAAAAATATAGGTAAGAAACCATACTTGTCCCCATCATACATAAGCCTTAAAATATCTTCGTTTACAATACTATGTATGCCTGAATTATCTCCTGAGGGAACCATAACGTATACAATCTGATATTTAAATGGAGGATCTGAATCCTTAACTCTGATTCTATTAGCCTCAGCTATTGAACCTTTTGAACTGTTTACCACTTTCTTGATTTCTGCTTCAATTTGTTCAATTAATGCACGGAGCATAGAATTTTTTTCATAAACTTTAAGGATGGAACTATAGGCAGGTGACTGGAATGTCTTTGCACCTGTAACCGTATCCACCAAGCTTTGTTGAATTGTATTTATTGCATTTGTTCTGTAAAATCCTTCAATCAAGGACTTAAGGAAATTTTCAAGCTGTTGTGTAACATTCCCCATTCTGTTACTGTCATCTAACTCATATAAGAATATACTGGGTCTGTAGTTATGGTCAAAGACAGAGAAGGTTACAGCATCTGAATCCTTATTTAATTCCTGAATATATGTATTAGGGCTAAGTACTCCTTCAGTTTCTTCTACAGTTGGTATTTTGTCGAAACCCTCTGCTAATTTAGCACAAATTTCTTTAAATTCATCTATTTCAGATACCAGTTTATCTAATTCTTCTGTAAGTCTGTTCAACTTTTTATCAAGATCCTTGTTTTCCTTATCCAAGGCCTTGAAGTCCTCTTCATACTGTCGGAGCATTCTTTCCCGAATAGTTTTTTCACCTGTACTGTTTAAATTGTTTACAGCACCATATTTCTCATTGTTTAAATTTTCTTTTTCCTTAGTCAGGTTCTTTATAGTTTCTAAATTGGATACTTTTTCATATTCTCTTTTATATTCATTTTTGGCTTTAGACAGTTCTTCTTTTGTTTCTTTAATTTTTGCTGTATATGTGTCAATATTCTTTACCGCTTGATTGTAGGTGCTGTTGGCTGCTTGTAAAGTAGATTTATAAGTGCTTTCTCTGTGTTTATAATCCTTTACAATTTGTTTCTCATGCTTTGTTCTTTCCTTACTTTTTTTGTTTAAAGCAATTGCCAGTGCTCTATTTTGTCTTAAGGCCAGTAAGGCTTCTTCTTCAGACTCGAGGTTTTTCAGCAACTTTGCTTTTTCGTCCCTTAGTCCAATATTTTCGCTAACTATAGTCTCATATTTTTCTAAATCAGAACTTAATTCAGCTATTTTATTTTCATAGTAAGTTTTAATTTCATCTGTATCCCTGGTAGTTATATTTAGCTTAATTTTAGTATATTTTTCTACTATCCTATCTCCCTTTAAGACAAAGAAGTAAAAATCTTTTCTCTCTACAAGTAACTGCATTAAATTATTTAAAGGCTTCTCCTTTATCCTATAAATATTGATAAGAAATGTAATGAAGGATAAAAGTACAATTGCCCCTTTATAAAATTTCCCTATACCTGCAAATAAACCAATCAGGATACAAATCAAAGATATATAATTAACAACAGTTGATACAATTAGTCTCTTTCTAGGAATTATATCCATGGTATTTAAATTGGGATTAAAAATAATTTTAACTGCATCTTTAAAACCCAACCTATTATATACCGAGTCTCCCTCTTTAAACTTAATATCTTCTGGAACATCCAATTTGTATATATCTATATCATTTAAATCTTCTTTTACTGATTCCCACATTCCATCTAAGGCTGCCTTAACATCAAAGTCGGGATATATTTTACTAATGCTATTAATATCATCTTTGACTTTTGCAGTATAAGATTTTAATTTTTGAATTTGTTCCCTATTCTTTTTAAGAATTTCGAAATATTTTTTTTCGTTTGAGTTCTGACTATTTTTGATTTTGTTAATTTTGTCATCAACATTCTTTATCTTTTTATCAAACTCAGCCTCAATACTTTTGATTTCTTTTTTCAATGCATCTTTTACATACTTGTCAAAATTTTTTTCATGGTCTTCTGTAAGAGCATTGAGTTTTTCCTGATTTACTCTTAACTTGCTTTCTACATCAGCAATTCTTTGTCTTAAATCTTCTACCTTATTGCTGTTTTCTTTAAGAATTTTTTGTTTTTCAACATAGTTTTGATAATTAACTTCCACTCCAGCCATTTTTCTCCCCTTGATTATTTTTTTACCAATTTTAGAAATGATAATA
>DURT01000085.1 GCA_012843025.1 Tissierellia bacterium
GGAGTACTCTCAAATTCTGAATCGACCTCTATGTGACAATGACAATCGAACTCATGCCATAAAACTATTGTAGGCGAAAACCTATGAAATTGCAATTAGTATTCGTTTATCGTGGTGTGGATAACACGTGAGAATTCTGAACGAAAATCTTGTCATTCTGAACGCAAGTCTTGTCATTCTGAACGCAAGTGAAGAATCTCATATTTATAATAAGCGAAAGGAGAAAAGTATGGCCTTTGATTACAAGAAAGAATACAAAGAGTTTTATATGCCTAAAAACAAACCAAGCATCGTAGATGTTCCGAAAATGAATTATATTGCGGTC
The DNA here is from genome assembly GCA_012843025.1 of Tissierellia bacterium. Classification (GTDB taxonomy): domain Bacteria; phylum Bacillota; class Clostridia; order Tissierellales; family Sedimentibacteraceae; genus Sedimentibacter. The sequence continues at coordinate 326 of DURT01000085.1, forward strand.
AGGGGAAAAGGAAACCCAAATGAGGAAAACGGGGAATACAGCAAATCGGTTGAGCTCTTGTATGGTATTGCTTATACCATAAAAATGAGCTACAAAGGCGATTATAAGATTGACGGATACTTTGATTATGTTGTCCCACCATTGGAAGGCTTCTGGTGGCAGGACGGAATTAAAGGCATGGACTATTCAAGAAAAGAACAGCTAAACTTTATTTCAATAATAAGGCTACCTGACTTTGTTAATGAAAAAGACTTTGAATGGGCAGTCAAAGAAGCAACAAGGAAGAAAAAAATGGATTTTTCAAAGGTAGAATTCCTTGTATATGAAGAGGGAATATGTGTTCAATGCATGCATTTAGGCCCTTATGATGATGAACCTAAAACCGTTAAGCTCATGGATGACTATGCAAAAGAAAAGGGATATGCTAATGACATAACAGATAAAAGGTACCACCACGAAATATATTTAAGCGACCCAAGAAAATGTGAACCACATAATCTTAAAACTGTTATAAGACATCCGGTTAAGAAAATATAATAAATAATTATTGACTCTCCTGTTAGGGGACGGATTAGGATAAAAAAAGGAAGGAGTGAGGAATGTGTACCGGATTGGTGATTTTTCAAAGATGAGTAAAACAACCATTAAAACTTTGCGCTATTATGATGAAATAGGGCTGTTAAAACCCCAGACAACCGATAAGTTTACAGGCTACAGACTATATACTACAGATCAGTTGTTTAAGCTTCATAAAATCCAGTCATATCGGCAAATCGGATTATCAATCGAAGAGGTTAAGATGCTTTTGTCGGGTAAGAGTCCTGAACAGATTCTCAATAAGCGCAAGGAAGAACTTGTTTCTGAACTCAACAATGCGAAAGACCAGCTCTCCAGACTTGAATTTTTATTACAAAGAAAACAGGAGGAACAATTTATGAGTTATTCAGCCATTATCAAAGAAGTACCGGGCTGTCTGGTATATTCCGTAGAGTTTACCGTACCTGATTATGATTCTTTTATGGAAGCAATTCCTGCTATCGGTAAAAAAATTGAGGAAAAGTATCCGGACTTAAAGTGTACCGTGCCTGAATACTGCTTTATCCGCTATCTTGACGGAGAGTATAAGGAAAAGGATATTCGGGTTGAGCTGTGTGAGGCAATTGATAAGAAAAAACCTGATTTTGACGATGTTGTATTTAAGTATCTGGATGCGATAAAAGTAGTGTCCGTAATGCATAAGGGACCCTATGCAAGGCTTGGAGAAGCTTATGCCTTTGCAATGAAGTGGATTGACGAGAACGGATATACGGTTGCAGAAGCACCTAGAGAAAGCTATATTGACGGAATCTGGAACAAAGACAGCGAAGAAGAATGGCTGACGGAAATACAAATTCCCATAACAATAAATGTGTAATCATTTAAAATCACAGCAGGACTCAGTCCTGCTGTATTTTATTAAAAAAATTTTAAAAAAGTACTTGACCTGACGTAGTAATTGTGCTAATATTACTACGACAGACATACTACGTCAGATGTAGTAAAACTTAAGAAAGAGGTATTTAAATGATTAGCAGTGATGTTATTCGAGGTTATATTGATACCATGATACTGTATCTTTTGCTTAATGAACCATCTTATGGTTATGAAATTTCCAAAAGAATCAGAGAGTTAACAGATGAAAAATATATTATTAAGGAAACAACCCTCTATTCTGCATTTAAGAGGATGGAAATAAACGGTCATATTGAATCCTTCTCAGGAAGTGAAACATACGGAAAACCAAGGACATATTATAAAATTACAGAAGCAGGCAAAATGTACTACAAGGAAAAATGCAAAGAGTGGGAAATTACAAAAGAAGTTATAGAAAAGTTTATATTAAGGGAGTGGAAATAATGAATACAATTAGAAATTATCTTGATAACATGTTCTTAGGATTACCTGATACAGAAGAAGTAATAAGAGCAAAAAAAGAACTATTGACAATGATGGAGGATAAATACAATGAGTTAAAAGATAGCGGAAAAGCAGAAAATGAAGCTATCGGAATCGTAATATCCGAATTTGGAAACCTAGATGAGCTTGCCGAAACACTGGGAATAAAGCATGCTTTGGAAAACAAGTCAGATATTTTGCAAGTTACTTATGAAGAAGCAGAAAACTATATAGAAGATAAAGTAAAAACTGCACCAAAAACAGCATTAGGAGTATTGCTTTTAATAATGTCACCGGTACTTTTACTTTTGTTATTAGGATTGAAAGAATTAACCAATGTTAATGCTAAGGAAGATTTGTTTATAGCGGCCGGCTTGGCAGTTCTTATTGCCATGGTAGCTATTGCAGTTTCATATTTTATCAGATTCTCAAGCAAATTGGAAAAATACGATTACCTTCAAGAAACTGTTTTTGAACTTGACTATAAAACCGAGCAAATGATTCGTGGCATAATGGCACAAAATGAGCATTCATATAAATCAGCTGTAAGTATTTCCGTAGCAGGTTACATTTTAAGCGCCTTGCCTGTTATTCTTACTCCTTTAATATTTGATATTGATGGATTGAGTGTAATTTCTGTAGCTGTAACATTAACTATTGTTGCTGTTTTAACTTATAATCTTATCAGCAAAAGTGCAGTAAATGCAGCGTGTACAGTGCTTTTGCAACAAGGTGAATATTCTGTAAAAAGCAAATCAAACAAAACATTGCAAACTGTTACAAAAGTATATTGGTTAGTAATTACTGCTATTTATTTGGCATATAGTTTCATCACATTTAATTGGGCAATCTCCTGGATTATTTGGCCGGTAGCAGGTGTAATATTTGCAGCAATACAAGCAATTGCAGAACAACGCTCATAAAAAACACGCTCATTAAAAGAAATTTAAATACTATTGCATGTATAGAAAAAGTAGTAATATTAAATCACAGCAGGGTTTAGCTCTGCTGTTTTTTTATAAAATTCTGGCCATATTTCTATAATTAAGAGCTATAGGCTTAGCCTGTTATCCTTGCAATATTAACCCATAGGGTGTCATTCTGAGGGCTTAAGCCCGAAGAATCTCATGAAATCTTTTACCATATTAGGATTACAGCCTAGCATGTGTAAGCAGTTGCAAATACTGAAATAAAAATTGAGAAATAAAAATTCTATATGTTGAAAAATGTATAAATTTGCTATATAATATAAATATTATAAGAATATTATCTCATCTATCATTGCATATCATAAAATTGCTTTTGCGCCTTTAGGGGGAAGAAGTATGCCAAACAGATATCTTACAAAATCACGGTTCAAATTAGCAATGGAATGCCCGACTAAACTTTACTACACAGGAAAAGAAGAATACATAAATCAAAATATTGACGATCCTTTTCTTATAGCTTTGGCAGAAGGCGGATTTCAGGTGGGAGAGCTCGCTAAGCATTACTTTGCCGGTGGATATGATATTGAAACATTGGATTATGATGAAGCATTAAAAATAACTAATGAACTTTTGTCAAAAGACAAGGTTATAATATATGAAGCTGCCATATTATATGAAAAATTCTTTATACGTACGGATATATTAGTAAAGAATGGCAGAAACATTGAGCTAATCGAAGTAAAGGCAAAATCAGCCGATGATTTTTACAATAAAAGCGGAATTAAACCTGAATGGAAACCCTACCTATTAGATGTTGCTTTTCAAAAGTATGTAGTCGCTAAGGCATTTCCGGATTATAAAGTTACAGCTTATTTAATGTTGGCCGACAAGGATGCAAAGTGCCCTACAGACGGATTAAACCAAAAATTCAGGATTATAGAAGAAAACGGCAGGAAAAAGATAAAGGTATCCGATAAATTATCCAAAGAAGACCTTTCTCCGCCCATATTGTGCAAAATAAATGCAGAAGATGCATGCAGGATAATTTACAGCGACGATTATGAATTTAAAAACAATAATCTTAGTTTTTCTGAGCTTATAAATACTTTTGCCGAATACTACCATAAGGACATAAAGATAAGGACCGGCATAAGCAAAGCATGCAAATGCTGCGAGTTTATAGCAACAGAAGATGAAATAAAAGCAGGTTATAAAAGCGGCTTCCATGAATGCTGGAAAGAGGCTCTCGGATGGACAGACAAGGATTTTGAAGCAGGAACCTTATTTGACATATGGGATTTTAGAACTGCGGATAAACTAATATCCGAAGGGAGAATTAAGCTTACAGAAATAACTGAGGATGACATAAAGGTTAAATCCGATGATAAGCCCGGGATTTCAAGGACACAGAGACAATGGATGCAGGTAAACAAATTACAAAACAATGATACATCATATTGGATTGACAAATATAATTTATCAATGGAGATGGATACATGGACTTATCCGCTACACTTCATTGATTTTGAAACTTCAATGGCAGCCATACCGTTTAATAAGGGGAGAAGACCTTATGAAGGAATAGCTTTTCAGTTTTCCCATCACATTGTTCACAAAAACGGAGATATTGAGCATCGGGGTCAATATTTAAACACAGAGCCCGGAGTATTTCCAAATTATGAATTTGTAAGAAAATTAAAAGCAGAATTAGATAAGGATGAAGGGACAATTTTTAGATATGCCGCCCACGAGAATACATATTTAAACACTATTTATAGGCAATTAAAAGAAGATGAAAATTATATTCCTGACAGGGAAGAATTATGCGAATTTATAAAGAGTATCACCAAATCGGTGAACGGTAGCTTTGAAAAGTGGGAAGGTCCTCGCAATATGGTTGACATGTGCGAGCTTGTTAAAAGATACTATTATGACCCGGCAATGAAAGGCTCAAATTCAATAAAGGCAGTTCTTCCTGCCATTTTAAACAGCTCCGCCTTTTTACGGGACAAGTATTCGAAGCCTATTTACGGAACAAAAGAAATTCCAAGCTTAAACTACAATAATTGGACCTGGATTAAATATGAAAATAATATGGTAATAGACCCATACAAGCTTTTGCCTAAAATGTTTGAGGATGTTTCACACAAGGATTTTATATTATTGAATAATGATCAAGTAAGAGATGGCGGTGCAGCCATGACCGCCTATGCAATGCTACAGTTTACCGAAATGACAGACTATGAGCGCAAAGAAATCAAAAAAGCTCTGCTTAAATACTGTGAATTGGACACATTTGCAATGGTTATGATTTATGAAGGATGGAAGTATATGATTCGTTAACGTCAAATGTCGCTATTTAAGCGACCTTACCTAGAAATTTCACTTTATACTGTTAATAGTATAGAGAAAGAAGGTGTATTAGTTGATAGGAGCGATTATAGGCGATATTGTAGGCTCTCGGTTTGAATTTAATAATAACAGGAGCAAGAATTTTGAACTTTTCACTAATGAATGCAATGTAACGGATGACAGCATAATGACCATAGCTGTAGCTAAAGCCATTATGGAAACAGAGAAAAGAATTAAGCCTTTATTAAACGAACGCGGAAATAACGATGAATACAATAAATTGTTGGAAAGTATGACAATTAAATACATGCAGGAAATTGGGCGTAAATACCCGTATTGTGGTTATGGCGGAATGTTTAGACGTTGGGTTTTCAGCGATAATCCTAAGCCGTATAACAGCTTTGGGAATGGAGCAGCAATGCGTATAAGTCCTGTAGGAATTATTGCTAACACAGAACATGAAGCATGTGAATTGTCTAAAACAGTAACGTCTACGACGCATAATCACGTAGAAGGTATCAAAGGCGCAGAAGCTACTGTGGTTTCAATCTATATGGCAAAGAACGGAGCTACTAAGGAAGAAATTCGACAGAAGATAAATGAAAATTATTATAATTTAAACTTCACAATCGATGAAATAAGAGATATATATAAATTCAATGAAACATGCCAAGAAACTGTTCCGCAAGCGATTGTTGCTTTCCTGGAATCAACATCATTTGAAGATGCCATAAGAACAGCTATATCAGTTGGCGGTGACAGCGATACCTTGGCAGCAATTACCGGCTCCATTGCAGGAGCATATTATGGTGCACCGGATGACATAAAAGAGAAGGCCCTAACTTATTTTAATACAGAGATTCGTTCTATTTATGATGAGTGGTGCCAGTTTATCGAAAATGAAGACTAATTCTGTAGCGAAGGCAGGCAAAAATGTCAACTAAAAATGCAAGAAGAGGCTATGACCCGGATGATGAAAAGATATTTTCCAATGAAAATATTGCAAAATTAAAGATTATACAAGAAGAGATACAGTGGCTGCTTGACAGAAGATACAAAATGAAACAAGTAATAGAATTCACAGGTAACCATTATCTTCTTTCCTCAAGAGCAAGAATAGCCCTTCAAAGAACAACATCTTCGACAGCAGATTATGAAAAAAGAAAGACTACAATGCTTCCTATAGAATGTGCAAAGGATGGCTGTTTGAATATTGACGGATTTAATTTGATAATTACTTTGGAAGTTGCATTATCAGGAAGTCCCATCTTGCTTGGAAAAGACGGTGTCTACAGAGATTTGGCAGGACTTCGTGGTACATACAGACTTATAGATAAGACAGATGCTGCTTTAAATCTTATAGGAAAGACATTACAAGAATTAAATGTACAAATGGTAAAGTTTTATCTGGACTCTCCGGTATCAAATTCAGGCAGACTAAAAAGTAAAATATTTGAGCTATCAGAGCAATGGGGGATGCCAGTTGAAGTCGAGTTGGTTCCCAATGTGGATGTAGTATTATCCGGCAAGGAGAGAATTGTTACTGGGGATTCGATAATTCTCGATGAATGTAAAAGCTGGTTTAATCTATCAAGAAAAATTATTGAGAATTATATACAGGATGCCTGGGTGATTGATTTAGGGTAGGCCATCCTGAAAGAAAAGAACTGAATATGTTAATGCAATAGTGAATTGGATTAAACAAAGTTAAAATAATCAAACCATGTTCAAATGTTGAATATGAATATCAGGAGGGCATTATGCTTATAGAAGAAACAATAAAAGAATTCTTAAAATATAAAAATAATTACAGTGGTTATAATAAAAAAACTGTTGAAAATTTAATGTTAGGGGATAAAGAATACAGCTTAATAAAGATCAATGGTTTAGGAGAACTTAAAGCAGAAGAACTAAAAGAAAGCATTAAATTATCTGTCAAGCTATATACAAGAAATAAGGATAGAGCAATAGAAATATATAAAAAATATTTAAATTTTTTGAATACTAAGAAATTCCATGTTGATATAACCTTTCCTCCCATTCCCGTTTCAATAACCTTCGAAAGAATTATGTTCATTGCAAAATATATTCAAAATCCCGAGAATAAGATAAGTGACTTAAAAGATGTTTTGTGGGTAGGGCCAAGAACTATAGAAAATGATTTAGCTATACTGAAAGGTATAAAAAACCCGATACAAGTTAATGGCAAAAGATTTGTCATTGAAGATATAGAAAGAAGCAGAGGTACAGTTTCTATGTCCTCAACTGCTCATCCGATTTTTCTTACAAGCAACATTACTCAGATCATTGTTACCCTTAAAGGATTAAAGTTAATGAGTCAAAATTCTGCATTTAAAGTTTATGCTGAGGAAATGGCCAGATCAATCTGGACACAGCTCTCTGATTATGCAAAGAACAGGATTATTTATGTTATGGAAAACCTGATTCCTGATGAATTAGAATGGTATAAAAATTTAAATATTGAAAAAGATGATAGTTTCTATAACGAAATTAGATGCAGCAGTACAGAAGGGGCAGGATGTGTATTAGACTGTCTGAAAAATGGAAAGGAATGCTTTGTTGAATATCAAGAAAATGAAAAGACAACCTTTTACGAGAATTGCAAAATACTTAAATATTTGGACGATAAAATCAGAATTGAATGCAAAGGGAAGTTATTTGATTTAGAAATAGATAAAATATTACGCAGCAGTTATACATTAGAAGAATTAGTTTAACTTGAAGCTGGGCTTCATAGTCATATACCATCCAACGCGATATAATTAAATCAAAAAAATATGGAGGTATAAAAAATGAAGTACACATTTTACAGACCTAATGAAACAAATACTGAGACATTTGATAAGATTATATCCGATATGTATGAAGTGCTTGTCAAAATCTCAAATGGATATGCAAAGGAAAATGAATTAAAAGATTATTTAGAAAATCTGGTAAAAGATCAAAAATGTTTACAAAGCAATGCAGAAATGGGGTTTTGGGGATTTGATGAACCCGAAAATATGCCAAGTGATGCAAGAGTTATGTATTTTTACACACCGACATACATTGCTATAGGAATGCTGTTAAATACAAAATTAAATTATCCTGAAACAGTCAAACAAATTGCCGGATTTGACGTGGCATTAAAAAAAGGTTTGCTGGCTTCAACTGGTAGAGGATTCCAAGGCCATGGATATGATTATCTTGACGGATTGATAAAAGCACTAAACATTTTTGTTTTGGCAAAAGCTCATATATTTGTAGAATTATATCCAAACTACTGTCAAGAATTCACAAGACTCTTAAAAGAATCACTCCAATACTGTGAAAGATTAATCAAGACTAACAAAACAAAAGGTGATTGGGGTGAAGATTATTCCATTCAGTTAAACTGCATACTGCAAGCTGCTGCTCCTCAAGATTATTTAAAACTCATGAGTGAGAAGAAAGGTCAAAAAGTTTATTTGTTCGTGTATGGGACTTTGATGAGTACCAATAGAAGCAATAGAGCCTATTTGGATGATGCCGAATATTTGGGCAAGTTCACATTAAATGGTTATGAATTATATGATTTGGGTTCTTATCCTGGAATAGTTGAAGGTAATGATAAGGTAAAAGGGGAACTGTATGCTGTATCAATAGATAAGCTTGATGATATTGACCGATATGAAGGAGAAGGATTTTTATATACACGAAAAATGGTACAAATTCTTGGTGAAGGAAATGAAAAACTTAATGCATACACATATGTATATAATAAACCGGTTACAGGCAGCATGAAAATCAATTATGAAAACCAGCCATGGTATCAAGGAATAGCAAAAGCAATTAATAATAGTAATCTTTTATGGTATGCATGTTACGGCTCAAATATAAATAAAGAACGATTCATGAAATATATCGAAGGTTGCAGCGATAAAACACCTCCAAGAGATGAGAGACCATTTATATTTGATTATCCTATATATTTTTCAAACAACAGTCCTTCCTGGGATTATAAGGGTGTAGCATTTTTAGATATTAATAAAAAAGGCAAGAGTTTCGGTAAAATCTATCTTATTACAAAGGAACAGTTTGAAGAAATAAAGCTGCAGGAAGGCAGCAACCGTAATTGGTATGGAAAAACTGTTTGCCTTGGCTCCTTAGACGGTATTCCTGTTAAAACCATCACAAAAGAAGAACGCACCAGTAATGTTATACCAAGTACCAGGTACATAGTTGTTATTAAAAAGGGGATAAGAGATACTTATCCTGAAATGACCTTGCCTGATATAGATGCATATCTAATGAAAAGCTATTTAAATGAATATCATGTCAGTGTTTTAAAGCATTTAAGAAGTCAGGCACATGGGGTATCTGTCAGAAAAATTGCCAGTGATTTGAATCATAATATGAGTACTATTACAAATATAATAAATGATTTAATAGAATGCGGTCTCATTAAACAGGACGGGAGAAGTGTTGCATCAAATATTAATTGGAATGACAATGAAGCCATTTATTATACTGTTGTGGATAAGAGAGAAGCTATTGATAAATTATTTCTTTAGTTAATACCGCCAGAACGAAAGAAAATCGGGATTCATTTATGGGAGATATGGATAGGTTACACTAAATAGGACATTTCTTTTCCGAACATGATATAATAAATAATAGGAGGAGAAGCAAATGTCTAGGAAATCTTATGATGAGAATTTTAAAAAGCAAATAGTTAAAATCTATAACCAAGGTAATCAC
>DURT01000086.1 GCA_012843025.1 Tissierellia bacterium
CTTAGAGACAAATATTAAATGGCTCCAAGAATAATATTGGGCGTGCCTAATTATATTGACAATTTATAGCAAAAGCTATATAATGTAAGTAATTGGGCGTGCCTAATATCTATAGGAAATCGCTAACAAAATAAAGGAGGATTGTTATGTTATACGGTTATGCGGGGAAAATGCTTTTTATTAATTTAACTGATGGAAAAATTGAAGAAAGAGAAGTAACAAAAGAGTTAGCGGAAAACTTCATAGGTGGATATGGTTTTGGAGCTAAAATTTTGTATGAAATGATGCCTGCAGGAGTGGATGCTTTAGGGCTTGAAAACGTTTTGGGATTTACTACGGGACCTACCAGCGCAACCAGAGCATTTTTTGGAGGAAGATATACAATTGTTCACAAATCTCCTGTAACAGGAGGTTGGAATGATGCAAATTCAGGAGGATATTTCGGTCCTGAGCTTAAGAAAGCCGGGTATGATGCTTTATTTGTTACTGGTGCTTCTGAAAAACCTGTTTATATTTATATTAATGATGGTAAAGTAGAAATAAGAGATGCAAGTCACTTATGGGGTATGAATACTAAGGAAGTTTGGGAAGCTTTAAAGAAAGAGACTAATGAGCCAAGGCTGAGAGTTTCTGCTATAGGTCCTGCCGGAGAACGTCTGTCTTTAATTTCATGTCCTATTAACGACGGTCACAGAGCTCCAGGAAGAGGCGGTGGAGGAGCCGTAATGGGTTCTAAGAAGTTAAAGGCAATCGCTGTAAGAGGAACCAGGGAAATACCTGTGGCTAATCCTGAAAAAGTAACGGAAATTAATAAAAAAATCAGTGAATCTTTAAAGATAAGTGAATTAGGTAAAGCCTTCGGTACATATGGGACGGGTGTAGGTACCGCAGCTTCTGCACTAAGTGGAGACTCACCGGTTAAAAACTGGGGAGGCGTAGGAGTTGTAGATTATGGCGAAGAGGAAGCTCAGAAATTAGCAGGAGCTGTTCTTGACAGGTACAAGGTTAAAAAATACAATTGTGCAAGCTGTCCTTTAGGTTGTGGTGCTGTGTACAAGGTAGAGGATGGCAGGTGGCCCTTGGAGGAAACGGAAAGACCAGAATATGAAACAGCTGCATCTTTCGGTTCAACTTGCCTATGTAGTGAAGAAGATGCTATACTAATGTGTAACGAATTATGCAACTTATATGGTTTTGACACTATTTCTGCCGGCATGACTATTGCGTGGGCTATGGAATGTTATGAAAATGGTCTGTTAACAAAAGAAGACTTGGATGGTATAGAACTAACTTGGGGTAATGGCGAAGCAATGGTTGCCCTCCTTGAAAAGATGTGCAAGGGAGAAGGTTGTGGTGCTGTGTTAGCCAATGGAACCGTGTATGCTTCGAAATATTGGGGCAAAGGGGAAGAGTTCTTACAAACAGCCTCTGGTATAGAACTTCCTATGCATGATCCTAAATTTGCTCCCGGATTAGCCAGAACTTACAGGTACGACCCTACTCCTGGCAGACACGTTAAGGGTGGAGCCGGTTCTGTTCAAATGATGAGTACCGATCCAAGCAAGTATATATATGAAGGTACAGGCCAGTTAGACCTGCAATTAACTGCCAATACTGAAGTTATGAATTCCAGCAGCTTATGTATGTTTAATGCCTTTGTTGCTCCGCCGGAATCCATGAAGGAGTTTTTAACAGCTATTACAGGTATAGAATATAATGATGAGAAAATTTTGGAAACAGGAATGCGAATATACTTTATGCGTCACGCATTTAACTTAAGAGAAGGATTCAAACCATCTGATTTCGATTTGGCTCCAAGGTCAATAGGTAATCCTCCACAAACGGAAGGACCATTGAAAGGAATTACTGTTGATGAAGAATTATTAAGCAGGAATTTCTTTGAAGCGGCTAAAATAGATCCTGAGACAGGAAAGCCAGATATAGAATTATTAAAGAAAATAGGTCACTTGGATGAAGTTATCGAAAACCTATATGGGGTTACAGAATTAGCATAGACTTAGGGGCTGTCTATTGACAGCCCTATGTTACAAAGGAGAAATATGACTAGAAAATTTCATTACAGATATTTAGTAGCTTTCATATGCTTTATTATTGCTTTTTTTTATGTAGGGTACGCCAATAATTCAGCCAGTCTTTATGTAGTACCTGTAACCAGCCATTTTGGGTTTACAAGAGCTGAATTTTCATTGGTTTTCAGCATTGTATCCATAGTTGGCATATTTGCTAATCTTGCTTTTACCTTCCTATACAGACGTTTGGGAATTAATAAATTGGTCGTTTTTGGAACTGCATTAAGCGCCTTAGGTTATTTTGTATATTACAAATCAACTAAGTTGCTGCATTTTTACGTGGGGGCTTTTTTGTTCGGAACTGGATTTACATATGCAAATATGTTATCTTTTTCAGTAATTGTTAACAGTTGGTTTACTGAAAACAAGGGAATAGTTTTCGGGCTGATCTCTGCAGGAAGCGGCTTCGGTGGCTCAGTTATGAGCCCAATTATTGGGTATATAATATCGGTTTATGGTTTCAAATGGGCTTATTTATTGACCTTTATTATTTTATCTGTCTTAGTTGTTCCCACGGCTTTGTTTATTAAAGAAAACGAGAATTTTGAATATGAAGGGACAGAAGATGAAATTATAATAACTAGAAAGACAACTGGTGAATTATTAAGAGAAAAAACAGTTGTCTTAGGTCTTACTGTAATATTTTTGATGGGATTTTTAATGGCTCCCTGGCTGAATGTAGTGGCATCCCACTTAATAGACAGGGGTTTTGATGGGATGTTTGCCTCCCAAATATTAAGCGGCATACTGTTTATTATGGGATTTTCAAAGATTATGGTTGGATCTATTTATGACAGAATTGGCATAAAGGGTTCTATAAGTATCTGTTTAGTATCCTTCGTATTCAGCGGATTCCTTTTACTCTTTGTTAAAAGCAAGCTAATGGCATGGTTTTTTGCTGCCTTTTTCGGAATTTCTTTAAGTGCTCTTTCTGTACTGCTACCCTTGTTCACATCCGCCATAGCAGGAGATGAAAATTTAAACAGTATTATTGGAATTGCCTCTGCCCTTATTGCTTTAGGAATGGCTTTAGGTACTCCCTTAATTAATATTATGTATGATTTAACAGGAACAAATAATATAATGATTTTAATATTTACTATTTTTGGAATATTCAACATGTTTCTTGCGATTTATGTATTGAAAGAAGGCGAGAAGAAGGTAGAATTAAAGGAGCAATCCAATTAGGAGGTGGTACTTTGGAAGTTAGATTGAAATTCATGGGTATTTTAGGAAATGAGATGCCTACAACCATTGAGTTGGAAGAAGGTACAGATTTAAGAGGGCTTATAAAAGCAATGGAGAAAAAGTACAGTGCCGAAATAATGAATATTGTCAGAGAATCAGCATTTTTGGTAAATAAGTCAAAAGTCGAGCCTACCAGGATTTTAAAAGATAAGGATGAGGTAATGATTCTGTCGGTACTAGGGGGAGGATAATGAAGAGGGCTGTCTTATATCCCAGAAAGACAGCTCTTTTTATGCAGAAAAATATTATCTTGTAGATTTTTCTGCATAAATTTAGTAATATGTAAAGGGAAACAGATTTAATAGCATAAAAAAAATTGAGGAGAGGAAAGCATGATGGAAAACAGAGTGTTAAAAAAGTTTAAGACAGGTGAAAAGACTATAGGTACATTTAGCCATATAGATTCTTCTACAGTAATGGAAGGTTTGTTTTATTCAGGCCTGGATTATGTAATAATTGATACCGAACACGGACCTTTATTGCAGGAAGGAGCCTACAAATTAATAGGAGCTGCCATGAACTCAGGTTTAACTCCCTTTGTAAGGATTCATGAAATAAGTCGAAGTGCTGTATTGAAAAACCTTGATGCAGGCGCAATGGGATTGGTAGTCCCCTGCGTTAAAACAGTGGAACAGGTAAAGAAATTAGTAGAATACGCCAAATTTGCTCCAATAGGAAAAAGAGGTTTTTGTCCTACCAGGGATGGAGGATGGGGATTTGAAGACCATGCAAAGTTAATGTTTGAATACATGAATACATGTAACCGCGAAACCCTGCTTCTACCCCAATGTGAAACTGTTGGTTGCCTTAACCACATTGAAGAAATTGCCGGCATGGAAGGTGTAGATGGAATTTTCGTAGGACCCTATGATTTATCAATAGATATGGGGATGCCTGGTGAATTTGAAAACACTGAATTCAAAGAAGCATTAAAGAGAATACTTACTGCTTGTAAAAATGCAAATAAACTTTCAGTAATTTTTGCTGGCAATGAAGAAACAGCCAAAAAACATCTTGAAGATGGCTTTGACAGTGTGGTAATAGGAGTGGATGTGCCTGTTTTAATAAATTCTTACGCAAGGATTGTGAATAATTGCCGGGAAAGGATGTAGGTTAATGAATTATTTGGAAATAATGACGCATGTAGATCATACCTTGCTAAAACCTTTTGCTGTATGGGAAGATATAAAAGAACTTTGTGATGAAGCCATAATGTACAAAGCTGCATCTGTTTGTATTCCCCCTAATTATATAAAAAGGGTGCACAGTGTTTATGGAAAACAATTAAATATTTGTACTGTAGTAGGTTTTCCCTTGGGATATTCCGTAACAGAAGCAAAGGTAGAAGAATGTAAACAAGCACTTAAAGACGGTGTAAATGAAATTGATATGGTAATAAATATAACTGATGTAAAAAATAAAAACTTCGATAAAGTCTTGGAAGAAATCAAGGTCATTAAAGATACAGTGGGAGAACATATTTTAAAGGTAATAGTTGAAACATGCTATCTTACGGAAGAAGAAAAAATAAAGATGTGTCATATAGTTACCGATGGTTGTGCTGACTATATTAAAACTTCAACAGGTTTCGGTACTAAGGGTGCAACTAGGGAAGATATAGAATTATTTAAAAAACATATTGGACCAGGGGTAAAAATTAAAGCATCTGGAGGTATAAGAACTTTACAGGATATGGAGGATTATATTAAGGCTGGTTGTTCTAGATTGGGAACTAGTTCTGCAGTAAAATTAATTAAAGAAGCACAAAAGGCTTCTCTATAATCCTGAGATGAAGGGGATTAAAAATGTACCAAAATAATAAGGGGTATGGATACGAAAATATTGCGAAAAAGTTTTTAATCGATAAGAATTATGAAATATTAGAAGAAAATTTTACAAGTAGATTTGGGGAAATTGACATAATTGCAGAAAAAGATGGAAGAATACATTTTATAGAAGTAAAGGGACGAATAGATACTAAATATGGCTATCCTAGGGAAGCAGTAACCCTGTCAAAGCAAAAGAAACTAAGAACTGCTGCTAAGTATTATTTTATGCTCTTGGGTAGGGATGATTTTCCTTGCCAATTTGATATAATAGAAATAATTTTAAATGACAGGAAAATAAATCACATTGAAAATGCTTTCTAAACATTGATTTTACTACTTGTTTATGATATTATCTACATGCTTATCCATTGATAAGCTAATCTAACAGATAGAGGAGTAGAACTTGAACATAGAAACAAAAAAACCATACACTGTTTCATTTATTACTTTAGGATGTAAAGTAAATCAGTTTGAAACAGAAGCCATGACAGAAATCTTAGAGAAGGAAGGTTTTAAAGTACTTCCTCCCAACGAAGTAAGTGACATATATATAATAAACACATGTGCAGTTACCAAGGAAAGTGAAAGAAAATCAAGACAATTCATTAACAGGGCAAAGAGAATTAATCCAGATTCATTGGTAGTTGCAGTTGGCTGCAGTGTACAATTAAATTCAGAAAAAATAAGTAAAGAAACACAAGCAGACATAATTATTGGGACAAAGCATAAAAGTAATATAGGAAGTATTATTAAAGACAGGTTAAATAATACCCAACATTTTTACCAGGTAGAAGATTTCCAGGGAAGAGAAAACTTTGAGGAGCTAAAAATAAGCACAGTACATGATAAAACCCGTGCTAATATTAAAATTCAGGATGGATGCAGTCAATTTTGCTCCTATTGCATAATTCCCTATGTAAGAGGCCCTATCAGGAGCAGAAATCAGGAAGATATCTTGGAAGAAGTGGGCAGGATTGCGAAAAATGGATATAAGGAAATTGTATTAAATGGAATACATATTTCTTCATATGGCAAAGATTTTCAGAAACAAAATGCTTTGATTGAATTAATTGAAGAAATCGATAAGATAGAAGGAATTGAAAGAATACGATTAGGTTCCTTGGAGCCCAACCTTATAACTGAAGATTTCATGAAAAGATATGGAAGTTTAAATAAAACTTGCGATCATTTCCATCTGTCCCTCCAAAGCGGTAGCGACAGTGTTTTAAAAAGAATGAACAGAAAGTACACCACTGGCCAGTATAGAAACAATGTAGAATTAATAAGAAAGTACATGCCAGATGCAGGTATAACTACCGATATAATAGTGGGATTTCCTGGAGAAACAGATGAAGAATTTAAAGAGACCAAGAATTTTGTAAAAGACATAGGATTTTCCCGTATACACGTCTTTAAGTATTCCATAAGAGAAGGTACCAAGGCAGCAGAAATGACTAACCAGGTGGAGGATTCGGTTAAGTCGGAAAGAAGCAAGGAGCTTATTGAATTAGGTGAAAAAACTTCAAGGGAGTTTATGGAAAAGTATGTTGGCAAAAAGGTATCTGTATTGATAGAAACAGAAAAAGATGATAATATATATGAAGGATATACTAGAAACTACTTGAAAGTTATGTTAAAAAGTGATATAAATGTAAAAAATGAAATAATTAACGTTCTTATCAAAAATATCAGGAACGATTATTTATTAGGTGAATAAGTTAATTGAAGTGAGGTGAAATTATGGATTGTATATTTTGTAAAATTGCAAACAAAGAAATAGCTACTGAACTTGTATTTGAAAATGAATATGTTGCAGCTTTCAAAGATATGGCACCTCAGGCGCCTGTACATATATTGGCAGTACCTAAGATACACATTTCTTCCATGAATGAAATCAATAAAGACAATAGCCATATTATTGCCCAAATATTCGAAGCTATAAATAAAATTGCTGAGACACAGGGAATTATGGATTCAGGATACAGAGTCATTAGCAATTGCGGAGAAGACGGGCGTCAGTCTGTACATCATTTACACTTTCATATATTAGGTGGGAAAAAATTGCCGGATAAATTAACATAAGATTCATAAAATATGATTGTCAGAGAAACTTTATCATAAATTTCTTGCATTTACTTATTCTATGTTATATAATAACTAAGTGCTATTTCAAACTCGCTGGTGTCAGTGGACATACAGTAATAGAAGACGAGGGGAGGGTAGCAAATTGACAGAGGTAAAGGTTAGAGAAAACGAGTCTATCGATAATGCTCTTAAAAGATTCAAGAGACAGTGTGCCCTTACAGGTGTTTTGTCAGAAGTAAGAAAGAGAGAGCACTACGAAAAGCCCAGCGTTAAGCGCAAAAAAAAGGCTGAAGCAGCTCGTAGGAAAAAAAATAAAAAAGCAAGAAGATAAGAGGTGAATTTATGCCTTTAAAAGAGAAACTCATGGCTGACTTGAAGGAAGCCATGAAGTCTAAGAACAAAGTCAAAAAAGATACTATTACAATGATCCGTGCCGCAATAAAACAAAAGGAAGTTGATAATAGAGTAGAATTAACCGATACTGAAATATTGGACATCATAGCGAAACAGGTTAAACAGAAAAAAGATTCCCTAGTTGACTTTGAAAAAGGCAATCGACAAGATCTTATAGATCTTACAAACGAAGAAATTAAAATACTATTAGAATATTTACCGCCTCAACTGTCAGATGAAGAGCTAACTTTAATTGTAGAAGAAGCAATTGAAGCTACCGGCGCTCAGACCAAAAAAGATCTGGGCAAGCTCATGGCCTTCATAATGCCTAAAGTAAAAGGCAGAGCTGATGGAAAACATGTAAATGAAATTGTGGCTAAATATATAAAGTAGACAAAAGATCCCCCGGAAACGGGGGTTTTTTAATTGGCCTAATACTAAGCTGTAATCATAGACTTAGGACTTTCCGCATAATTTATATAAGACAAATGTTTAAGGGAGGGAAGTATGAGCAGGTTCAACAATTTCAGGAGCAGGTTGGCTGATGAGTTGGAAATCCCGAATAATGCTTTATCCAACAATTTTGATTTGAGAATGCACGGCAATAAAAAAGTGATAATAGAAAATCACTTGGGAATAACTCTTTATGAACACAATATAGTTACAATTAAAACTAATGGTTTAAATATAACTATAAAAGGTTCTAAGTTTAAAATAGAGGAGATCAATGACTACAAGGTAATTGTAAACGGAAATATCAAAGAAATAATTTTCCATAAGGAGTAGGTATGTTAATATTCAAGTTAATATCTTTAATCAGAGGCTATGTGGTAATTCGACTTGAATCAAACTTAGAGAAAACTTTGAATATACTCCGAAGAAAAAATATTGCTGTCTGGGACCTTGAGAAAAATGAAAAAGGAATTAAATTCAAAATTTCTTATGAGGATTATATTAAACATGCAGACCTAATAAATGAAATAAATCATAATGCAAGGGAAAAAGGATTAATTTTTAAATTAAACAGGATGAAGTTTAGAAAGGGATTTTCCCTAGGTATTTTAATATCTATTATTTGTCTTTTTCTTTTAACTTCACTAATTTGGCAGGTGGAAGTAGTTGGAACTAACCAAGTTAATACAAAAAAAATAATAGAACTATTAAGGGAGAATAATATAACTATGCCAGCTTCCCTTTCCAAGAAGGATTTATTGGATATTGAAACCCTTATATACACCAATTTAGATATTTTTAAATTCGTTGAAGTTTATGCGGAAGGTTCCAAGTTAATTATTTTCGTCAGGGAAAAGGAACCTGAAATAACTGAAATTAAAAGCAATGAGCCAAGCAGCATTGTATCTGCAAAGAATGCAATTGTACATAAGGTTATAGCAAAAAGCGGTCAGCCGGTAGTAAAGGAAGGCAGTGTTGTATATGAAGGTCAAACTTTAATTATGGGTATTATGCAAAATAAAAATACTGAAGAATTTATTATGGTTCCTTCCCATGGAGTGGTTTATGGCAAAACCTACTATAATTTTGAAATGAAGGAAGAAAAGGTAAGAAAGATAAGTGTGGCGACAAACAGGAGCAAGTCTGTTTATTACTTGAAAATAAATGGAAATAGTATTAAAATAATAGGTGACAAAGACCCCTATGAAAACTATAATTATAAAGAGAGTATAATTAATGTGCCTATAGTTTCGAAATTATCTGATATTACTATTTTAAAAGGTACATACTATGAGGAAGAAATAAAAGAAATTGAAATAGATGAAAAAACTGCACAAAATAAAATGAAAGTGAGTATGTTTGATGAGTTGATTAAAAAGTGTAGTTCTGACAGCAGGATAGTAAAGTCTACTATTAATTATTCAGAAGATGATGAATACTATTATATGATGGCACAAATAGAATTAATTGAAGATATAGGTGAAAAAGTCAGGATTTTCCCTATTACAGAGGACCAGAGTGAAGATGCTAAGGAGGATTAATGGACTTTTTTGAGGAAAATGTAATAATAACAAATGAAGATGAGTTGATTAAACTATTAGGAATAAGAGATAAAAATATTAAAATTATTAAAAGTTACTTTGATGTCAGTATACTGGTAAGAAACGGAGCTATAAAAGTAACGGGAGAAAAAGAAAAATCAAAAACTGTGGCAAAAATTATAAAGGATATTTTAAACACCATAAGATCTGAAGGGGAAATAAGCGATCAGAAAATTGTTTATTTAATTGAATCAAATAAAGCAAATTCTAATATAGATTACAATACAATTTTAAAGGAAGTAATAATCACTACTGCTTCAGGAAGAGTTATAAAGCCTAAGACTGTAGGACAAAAAAGATATATCGATATGATAAATTCCAAGGATGTTACCTTCGGAATAGGTCCTGCAGGAACGGGTAAGACCTACTTGGCAGTGGCTGCAGCAGTTAATGCTTTCAGGAAAAAAGAAGTTGAAAGAATTATTCTAACTCGTCCTGCAGTGGAAGCCGGGGAAAAATTAGGGTTTTTACCAGGAGATTTACAGGACAAGGTAGACCCTTATTTAAGACCTCTTTACGATGCCTTGTTCGATATAATGGGAATTGAAAATTTTATGAAGAATGTTGAGAAACAAATGATTGAAGTTGCTCCCTTAGCATATATGAGAGGTCGTACCTTGGATTCATCCTTCATTATTTTAGATGAAGCCCAAAATACCACCAAGGAGCAAATGAAGATGTTCCTGACTCGTTTAGGTTATGGCTCTAAGGCTGTAATTACAGGAGATATAACACAGATAGACTTGCCAGAAGGTAAGAAGTCAGGACTTAAGTCGGTTATAAAGATTCTTAGGGAAGTAGAAGGAATTGGTTTCATGTTTTTTAGCAACAGGGATGTAGTAAGACATAAATTGGTACAGGATATAATAGAAGCTTATGAAAAACACGAGGAAAGTAAAAAATGATTAATGTATTATTTGATAACAGACAGGAAGTAATGGAAATTACTGAGGATATGGAAAAATCCATAGAGAAAGCAGTGGAAGAAGTATTGGAAGCAGAAAATTTAAAGGGAGATTTTGAAGTAAGTATATCCTTTGTTACTAATGAGGAAATAAAGGAACTTAACAGGGACTACAGGAATGTGGACAGGGAAACAGATGTGCTTTCTTTTCCCATGGATGAAGAATTTGACGATGTTATACTATTAGGAGATATTGTTATTTCAACGGAAAAAATAATTGAACAAGCCAAGGAATTCAACCATAGTCTTGAAAGAGAAATGATCTATTTAACGGTTCACAGCATGCTCCATCTTTTAGGATATGACCATTTACAGGAGTCAGAGAAGGTGGAGATGCGTGAAAGAGAAAAAGAAATAATGAAGAATCTAAAAATATTTAAATGAACATCTTAAAGAGACTATGAGAATTAAAATAATTATTTTTATTATTACATTAATTTTTACTGCTTGCAGTAAAAAAACAGATACTGTGGTTGATATAAATGAGCCTGTAATGGAAGTTATAAATGAAGAAGCAGAAATAGAAGAAGAGCCGGAAGAAACTATTGATGATAATAGTGATAACATGGTTGTTTCTTCATTAGACGGATTGAGGTACTATCCGGAAGAATTGGAAAAAAGACCTGTTGCTGTATCTATTGACAATCATCCAAGAGCTAGGTGGCAGGCGGGAATAAGTTTTGCTGAAATAGTTTATGAATTTGAAGTAGAATATCCCTTTACAAGGTATCTTTGTATATTTTATGCAAAGGAACCAGAGAGAATTGGCCCTGTTAGAAGTGCAAGACCCTATATCTTGTACTACGCCATGGAAAATGATGGTATATTCGTCCATGTAGGTGGAAGCGAGGATGCTTTTTCAGAAATTACAAGGTTAAAAGCTGCTAATGTGGATGGTCTTTATTCAGGAGCTATGTGGAGGTACAATGACACAGGAAAGTACGCCCCTCACAATATGTATACTTCTTTAAGCACCATAAGAGATGAGGCAGCAGGATATGGATACCGTACAGAAGGGAATTTCGAAGGATATTTATTTAATGAAAAAAGTACCAAACTATCGGAAAGTTATGAAGTGAATAGCGCTGAAAAAATTAAGATAGTATATAATGCTTACAATACCACAGAATATGTATACGATGAAATGAATACTTCATATTTAAGGTTTAAAGATGGGGAAGAACATATTGATGAGTTGGATAAAAAGCAGATAAGAGTAAAAAATATTATAATAATTGAAGTTTCAAAGTCTGTTTTAGACAATGAAGGAAGGTTGTACTTAGGAACTATTGGAAAAGGTAAGGGATTATACATAACAGAAGGTGAGGTTATCCCTGTTACTTGGGAAAAGTCTGCTGAAAAAAGCAGGACTAGGTTTTATACTGATAAGGGTGAATTAATGTTAAATCCTGGAGGAACCTGGATACAGGTTGTAAACAGTCTTAATAGTGTGGAATATTAAATACCTAAAGGTATGGGGACACCTTTTCTTAGGTTAGCCTAAGTAGGAGGAAGGTCCTTTATAAAAGAAAGGGGACGAATAATGGAAGATAGATTATTAATAAAAATAGCAATGGAAGCAAGGGAAAAGTCATATAGCCCGTATTCTAAATTTAAAGTGGGAGCTGCAGTTTATACTAAAAGTGGAAAAGTATTTACAGGGTGCAATATAGAATCTGCTTCTTACAGCCCTACCATTTGTGCTGAAAGAGTTGCTTTTGCTAAGTGTATATCTGAAGGTTACAGAGATATCGAGAAAATTGCAGTTGTAGGCAGTGAAGTGAAAACGTCATTTCCCTGCGGAGTATGCAGGCAGTTTATGTTAGAATTCGGAAAAGATATAAAGGTTATTTGTGCTAGAAGCATTGATTCTTATGAAGTTTATACTTTAAGTCAATTATTGCCTCACAGCTTCGGGCCGGAAGATCTTAATTAAAAGAAAGGAAGAATATGTTTAAGTCAGGATTCGTAACTATTATAGGAAGACCAAATGTTGGCAAATCAACATTAATGAATAACATTATCGGAGAAAAAATCTCCATAATGTCTGATAAGCCTCAAACTACTCGTAATAAAATAACCACCGTATATACGGACGAGGAAGCTCAAATAATATTTATTGATACTCCAGGTATTCATAAACCGAAAAATCAATTAGGAAAATTTATGAATACAGAAGTTGACTCAGCCTTAGAGGAAATGGATGTACTGATTATGATCACAGATGAGTTTAACAAGGTAGGTCCTGGAGATGAATTTATTATTGAAAAAATAAGGAATATTAATGCTAAAAAAATATTAGTTATAAACAAGGTAGATTTATTTGATAAAGATGCAGCCTTAAGAATTGCAGATGAATTTAGCAAGTACAATGTTTTTGATGATATACTGCCTATATCTGCCTTAAATAATGTAGGAGTTGAATCTTTACTAAAGTTAATAATTAAGTATTTAAAACCTGGTCCCATGTACTTTCCCTCTGATTACATTACAGATAGACCAGAACGTTTTATAGTAGCAGAGATTATTCGGGAGAAGGCTTTATTGTATCTTGAAGATGAAGTTCCCCATGGAATTGCAGTGGAAATTGAAGAGATGAAGAAAAGGAAGAACCGTGATTTAGTCGATATAAGGGCTAATATTTTATGTGAGAAAAAGTCTCACAAGAGCATTATTATAGGCAAGGAAGGCAGAAAGATTAAAGGTATCGGAAAAAGCGCCAGAGAAGATATAGAAAGACTTTTGGGTAGTCAGGTAAACTTACAACTATTCGTAAAAATATCCGAGAATTGGAGAGATAACAGTTTTCTCCTGAGAAATTTAGGATATGATAAAAAATGATACAGGAAGACATTCTTGTTTTAAAGGAAATTAGCTATAGAGAAAATGACAAAATACTCCATGCCTTAGGTAGAAACATGGGCAAAATACAGGTTATCTCCAAGGGATCCAAAAAGAGTAATTCTTCTTTAAGGAATTCATCTCAGTTGTTTGCCTATTCAAAATCCTCACTGGTACCTTCAAAGGATATGTATATATTGGCTGCCGGAGAACTTATAGATAATTTTTATAATTTGAAAAACAACATAGATGCTTACTACCATGGATGCTATATATTGGAGCTAATAAGTTATGTAGCCCAGGAAAACCTGCATAATGTAAAAATTTTCGATATGACAGTTTCCCTTTTGTCCCATTTGTGTAGTTTGAAAAATGATTTTGACAAGCTTACTGGGGCTTACGAATTGAAATTAGCTGCTATGTTAGGTTATAGGCCTAATTTTCAATATTGTATAAATTGTAATTCATTGATAAAAACAGAAGGTAAGTTCTCTATTGCAGAAGGAGGAGTATTTTGTTCTAATTGCGTAAATTATGGAAATGGAATAAATGTTACATATAATGAAATACTAACAATGGAAAGTATTTTAAAGTCAAAATTTGATAGCCTAGGTTCTATTGAAGTAAATAAAAACATTCTGAATATTATTAGGAAGTTTTTATTCTATCACATAGGTAAGGACAATTTTACTTCATTAAAGCTAATAAAGGAAGGTAAAATATGAGTGAAAATCTGCAAAAAATTGACGAAATATTAAAACGGACAAATACTGATTATGCTACTGCAAAAGAGGCCTTGGAGGTTACCGGAGGCGATATCCTTGAAGCTATAATTTGGATTGAAAATCAGCAGAAAAAAAATACTGGTTCTGCAAAGGGAGAACAGCTGATGAATCAGCTGAAGGAAATTTTATCAAAGGGAAATGCAACAAAACTAACGATTAAGAAAAACAATGAGGTCATAGTAAACTTACCCATAACCGCGGGCTTGATCGGTGCTTTAGTGGCTCCATTTTTGTCTGCAGCAGGAATTACGGCAGCCCTACTTACTCAGTGTACTGTAGAAATTACTCAGGCAGATGGTAGGGTAATCGACTTAGGTAAAAAAGTTGATGAACAGATGAGCGGGGTAAAAGAAACTGTTCAGGACGTGGTGGAGGATGTAAAAAAAGAGGCTAAGGAAATAAAGGACGATTTAGCTAGTACCTTCAAAAATAATACTGAAATGTAAAAGAAATTCTTGACATAAAATTATTATTTTGTTACATTATAGTAACTAAGACTATGAGAAAGAAGAGTAGTCCATGCTGAATTCCTAGAGAGTCAGGGATGGTGGAAACTGATAAGGAGGTATGGATGAAGGGAGCTTTTGAGTCCTTTGCTTAGAGTGGATAAGGCAATGCCTTATCAAATAGGGTGGAACCGCGGAAGTAATCTTTCGTCCCTATAGGGGATGAGAGATTTTTTGTATGTAATTATAGTCTAATATATGAGGAAATCTCTTTCCCTATAACAGTGTAGAATACAGGAGGATCTTATGGCAAAAAACGAAAAAAACAAATTAGAAAAACTAGTATCATTATCTAAATCAAGAGGGATAATTTTCCCTGGTTCAGAAATTTACGGAGGATTAGCCAACACATGGGATTATGGCCCCCTTGGAGTAGAGATTAAGAATAATGTAAAAAGGGCATGGTGGAAGAAGTTTATACAGGAAAGCCCCTATAACGTGGGACTTGATTCTGCTATACTTATGAATCCTACCACTTGGGTTGCTTCAGGCCACGTAGGCGGATTTTCTGACCCACTGATGGATTGTAAGGAATGTAAGGCAAGATTTAGGGCTGATAAACTGATTGAGGACTATATGAAGGAAAAAGGTGAATCTGAAATTGTTGATGGTTGGACAAACAGTGAAATGGAAGCATATGTTATGGAAAACAAAATAAAATGTCCAGAATGCGGAGCCCATAATTTTACTGCTATAAGAAAATTCAACCTAATGTTTAAAACCTTTCAAGGTGTTACGGAAGACTCCCAGTCAGAAATATATTTGCGACCAGAGACGGCACAAGGTATTTTCGTTAATTTTAAAAATGTTGCCCGTTCCATGAGAAAGAAAATTCCTTTTGGTATAGGTCAAATAGGTAAGTCCTTCAGAAATGAAATAACTCCAGGTAACTTTACCTTCCGTACCAGAGAGTTTGAGCAAATGGAATTAGAATTTTTCTGTAAACCGGGAGAAGATTTGGAATGGTTCCACTACTGGAAAGATTTCTGTATGAATTGGCTTTTAAGTTTGGGTATAAGGGAAGAAAATATAAGGTTTAGAGATCATGAGCAGGCAGAATTATCCCACTACAGTAAAGCTACTACTGATATTGAATACCTGTTTCCCTTCGGATGGGGAGAATTATGGGGAATTGCAGACCGTACAGATTTTGACCTGAAACAGCATATAGAAGTGTCAGGAGCAGATCTATACTATCAAGATCCAGTAACTAACGAAAAATACATACCATATTGTGTTGAGCCTTCCCTTGGAGCAGACCGAGTAGTACTTGCTTTCTTAGTTGATGCCTATAACGAGGAAGCATTGGAAGATGGAACGGAAAGGGTAGTTCTTAAACTACATCCTGCATTGGCACCTTTTAAAGCAGCTGTATTTCCTCTTACGAAAAAATTAAATAAAGAAGCTACAGAACTTTACAATATGCTTCAAAAATATTTTAATGTGGACTATGATGATGCCGGAAGCATAGGAAAAAGATACAGGAGACACGATGAAATAGGAACACCCTACTGTGTTACATTTGACTTTGATTCATTAGAAGACAATTCTGTAACGGTTAGGGACAGGGATACAATGGAACAAGTTCGTGTAAAAATAGATGATTTAGTAGCATATATTAATGAAAAAATAGAATTTTGAAAGGGGAATTAAAAATTAAACTTTCAGAGAGACAAAATTTAATAATAGAAATAATTGAAAAAAATCAGCCAATTACGGGAGAAGCAATAGCCGAAAAATTAGGTCTTACAAGAGCTACTTTAAGACCTGATTTGGCTGTCTTATCTATGTGTGGCTTAATAGATGCAAAGCCGAAGGTTGGTTACTTCAGTGCAGGCAAAAAGAACAAGAAAGAAGTATTTGAAAAACTGTCTTCTATAAAAGTATCGGATATAAAATCTGTGCCTGTAAATGTAACGGAATCAACCAGTGTTTACGATGCCATAGTTACCATCTTTCTTGAAAATGTTGGGACACTTTTTGTTGTGGAAAACGAAGCTCTAAAAGGTGTTATTTCAAGAAAGGATTTATTAAAAGCTGCAATGGGTGGAGGCGATTTAAACGCTATTCCTGTGGGTATAATTATGACAAGAAAACCTAAAATAGTATATTGTACAGAAGATGATTCAATGTATGATGCTGCAGAAAAAATAATAGAAAATGAAGTAGATTGCCTGCCTATTGTTACCCCATTGCCAGATGGAGAGCTAAAAGCTGTAGGTAGAGTGTCGAAAACAAATATAACAAAAGCAATTTTAGAACTTGCTAAGTAGGAGGTGTCTATGGAAAAAATAACTATATATGCAGTTTCTGATTCATTGGGAGAAACAGCGGAGCAGGTTGCCAGGGCTGTTATAAGACAATTTGATACAAAAGAATTTACTATTAGAAAAATTCCATATATAAATGATAAAGAAGAAATCGATGAATTAATCGAAAGGGCTTCCCGTGAAAACTCTTTTATTGTTTTCACCTTAGTGGTAGAAGAGTTAAGAGATTATTTAATGGAGCAGGCAACTATTTACGGTATTAGTGCTGTTGATATAATGACACCTGTGCTTCTTCCCCTGGTAAAGCAATTAGGTCTCTCGCCGAAAAATGAACCGGGATTGCTGAGAAAATTGGATGAAAGATATTTTAAGAAGGTAGAAGTGGTAGAGTTTGCTGTTAAGTATGATGATGGAAAAGATACAAGGGGAATTCTTTTGGCTGATATTGTTTTAATCGGTGTTTCCAGAACATCCAAGACGCCTCTTTCCATGTATTTGGCAAATAAAAACCTAAAAGTTGCCAATATACCCTTGGTACCTGAAGTAAGTATTCCTGAGGAGCTTAAATTAATACCTTCTAAAAAAATTATTGGGCTAACTCTAAATATGGAAAATTTAAATAAAATCAGGAAAGAAAGGCTTAAGGCAATGGGATTGAGCGACAATGCCAATTATGCCAGTATGGATAGAATTATAGAAGAATTGGAATATGCAGACAAAGTAATGAGGAGTTTGAACTGTAAAGTTATTGACACAACAAATAAAGCTGTAGAAGAAACTGCTTCCATAATACTTGATTATATTCAAGAAAACAACAGATAGCAGGTGATTGTGTGAATATCAGAGAAAAACACGAGAAATTTGAAATTGAAAATTTGTCTGTTTGGGCTGCTAAATCTGCCTTTTCAAAAGGCAGAAAAACAAGTGAAGAAAAATGTGAAATCAGGACGGAATATCAGAGGGACAGAGACAGAATATTGCATTCAAAATCCTTCAGGAGACTAAAGCATAAAACACAGGTTTTCCTGTCTCCCGAAGGTGATCACTACAGAACCAGACTTACCCATACCCTTGAGGTATCCCAAATTTCCAGGACTATTGCAAGAGCTTTAAACTTAAATGAAGACTTGACGGAAGCAATTGCCTTAGGACATGACTTGGGACATACTCCTTTCGGACATACTGGGGAAAGGATATTACAAAAGCTTTGTAGCAACGGTTTTAGACATAATGAACAAAGTTTGAGAGTTGTTGATTATTTAGAAATAAGAAATGGCAAGATGGGGCTTAATTTAACTTATGAGGTAAGAGACGGAATATTAAACCATCCTTCTAATTATGAGCCTGCTACTTTGGAAGGGCAGATCGTCAGTATTTCAGACAGAATTGCATATATTAACCACGATATAGATGATGCTGTACGAGGTAATATTATAGATAAAATTCCAGAAAAATTTCTTAAAAAGATAGGATATTCACACGGACAAAGAATAAATAACATGATAATTGATATAATAGAAAACTCTAAAGATAAAAACAAGATTATGATGAGCGATGACATGGCTGAGTTAACAGCAGAGCTTCGGGATTTTCTCTTCGAAAATGTCTATTATAATAAGGTAGCCAAAAGCGAAGAGGATAAAACTATGTTTATAGTTGAGAAAATATTTGAGTACTATACAAAAAATTTTGATGCATTACCAGAGTTTTATCTAAAAATTTACGAAAACAACAATTTTACCAAGGAAGAAATAATAAAAGACTATATTGCAGGAATGACTGATCGATATGCCATGAAGGTTTTCGAAGAATTATATATACCGAAACCTTGGCATTAAACATTAGTAAAAATGCAAGTAAGCTTGTCGAAAAAGTGTTGACAAGCTTATTTCAATATGATATACTCTATTTTCAATGTAAGGATAATGGTGATACTATGCTCTATAGGCTGGATTCTGACGTCATACAGAGAGTTTTAGACAGTAATAATATAGTAGATGTAATAGAAGAATACTTGCCTTTAAAAAAAGCTGGTGCCAATTATAGCACAAAGTGTCCTTTTCATATAGAAAAAACACCTTCATTTATAGTTTCTCCGGACAAGCAAATATTTCATTGTTTCGGTTGTGGTGAAAGTGGAGACAGTATAAGTTTTTTAACTAAGTACAAAAATTATACATTTGTTGAAGCTGTGGAATATTTAGCTAATAGAGCAGGAATTGTCCTGGAGGAAATCAATTCTAACAATTTAAATAGCGATAAACAACTAAAGGATAGGCTGTATAAAATCAATAGAGATGCTGCAGCTTATTTTTACAAGAATTTAAAAAATAATCCCCATGTTATAAAGTACTTATTTTCCAGAAAAATCAATGCTGATGTAATAAAAATGTTCGGAATTGGATATGCTAACAATGAATGGGATAATTTGTTAAAATTCTTGGTTAATAAAGGCTATAAAGAAGACGATATATTAAAGACAGGATTAATTATCGAATCTAAAAGAAAAAATACATACTATGATCGATTCAGGAACAGAGTAATATTTCCCATTATTGATGTAAGAAATAATATAATAGGTTTTGGCGGTCGGGTAATGGATGATTCCATTCCTAAATATCTTAATTCACCGGACAGCCTTATTTTTAATAAGGGATATAACCTATACGGATTAAATATAGCTAAAGAAAACGTCAGAAAAAAAAGCTTTATCTTAGTTGAAGGCTACATGGACGTAATAAAAATGCATGTCTATGGTTATACAACTGCCGTTGCGGCTTTAGGCACTTCTCTTACTGAAAACCAGGTAAAGCTGTTAAAAAGATATAGCAAGGACTTTTATATTGCATTTGATTCTGACGATGCAGGACAGAAGGCTGCTTTAAAAGCCATAAATCTATTTAAGAAAAATAATTTGGATGCCAGGGTTGTGATTATACCAGGGGCTAAGGATCCGGACGAGTATTTAAATAAATTCGGAAAAAGTAGTTTCGACAAATTGTTGGAAAATTCACTAGATTATTATAGCTTTTTAGAATATTACTATAAAGAAATCTTTGAAAATTCTAACAAAATTGAATATATAAGCAAATTTTTTGACAATATAGTAAATGTGACCAGCGAAGTAGAAAAGGAATTAATTTTTGAAAAATTATCGGTAAAAGTAGGTGTTTCGAAAGAATCAATAATAAAAGAATTTAGTAAAAGAAGCAATAGAGAAAAAACTTTGGTTAAGACTGCAAAGCCTGCAAGACCGCAGGTCAAAAAAATTACTACATGCCATGAAGAGAAGCTTATAAAACTGATATTGTTAAATAATGATTTTGCTCTGCAGCTAAGTGAGATAGTTAATGAAGATTCCTTTAAGGACTTAAAATACTATAATATTATTAGGAAGCTGTATGAATGCAGAATCAATGATTTACCTATTACCAGTGAAAGCTTAAGGAATATTACAAAGGGAAGCATGGAAGTAAGTGGGCAGATTGACAATGTTGATTATGATAATTTAGAGGCTATGTTTAAGGATTGTATGAAAAGACTTAAAATAAAATACTATGAGGAAAAGAAAAACTTATTGACTAACAGTTTAAAACAATCCAGTAATTCCTTAGATACCAGGGAAATTATGAATGAAATTTATTGCCTCGCTAAAAAAATTAAGTCAACTAAAGAGGAGGTCAACTGACAATGAATGAAAACAGAAATGCATCTGTAAACTCTGAGGAAGAATCAACAAAAAGTGCAGAAATGATGCAAAAAATAGATTCCATTAAAAACAAACTGATTGAAAAAGGTAAGAAAAACGGTTTTATTACATATAAGGAAGTATTGAAAGCATTTGAAAGATTAGATATAAACCCTGAGTTTATAGATGATTTTTATAAACAGGCAGAAGACAATGACCTTGAAATACTAGGTTTTCAGGATGACATGATACCTGAAAAGGTTGATGATGAAGATGTGGATACAGCAAAAGATGAGCCGGATTTCATATCAAGTCAATCTGATGAAGATATTCTCAAAGGTGTGAATATTGATGACCCTGTAAGAATGTATCTGAAAGAAATTGGGAAAGTTCCCCTCCTTACTGCTGAAGAAGAGGTGGAACTTGCAAAAAGGATGCAGGAAGGGGATGAAGAAGCTAAGAAACAATTAGCGGAAGCAAATTTAAGATTAGTTGTAAGCATTGCCAAAAGATATGTAGGAAGAGGTATGCTTTTCCTTGATTTAATTCAGGAAGGAAATCTTGGACTTATTAAAGCTGTTGAAAAGTTTGATTATACTAAGGGATTCAAATTCAGCACTTATGCAACTTGGTGGATTCGTCAGGCTATAACCAGAGCTATAGCCGACCAGGCAAGAACTATAAGAATTCCCGTTCACATGGTTGAAACTATTAATAAATTAATCAGAATTAAAAGGCAGCTTCTACAGGAATTAGGAAGGGATGCCACTCCTGAAGAAATAGCTTTGGAAATGGAGATGGAGCCTGAAAAAGTCAGAGAAATCCTTAAAATAGCGCAGGAACCTGTTTCATTGGAAACACCAATAGGGGAAGAAGAAGACAGTCACTTAGGAGACTTTATTCCTGATGATGAAGTTCAGGCACCAGCTGATGTTGCAACTTTCACCCTTCTTCGTGAACAGCTTTCTAATGTTCTCCATACGCTGACAGACAGGGAGCAGAAGGTTTTAAGGCTACGCTTCGGTTTAGATGATGGTAGAGCAAGAACCTTAGAAGAGGTTGGGAAAGAATTTGATGTAACCAGAGAAAGGATACGTCAAATTGAGGCTAAGGCTTTAAGAAAATTAAGACATCCCAGCAGAAGCAAGAAGTTAAAAGACTATTTAGAATAGAAATATGATCCTGAGAGAAGTAGAATCCCAATGAGATGGTTCTTTCAGGGTTGATAGGCCATAGGAGGGTAAACCCTCCTATTTTAATACAGAGATTAGAAGGTGATTAGATGAATCGTTTGGAAACTATAGTCTCCATGGTAGATAAATGTAATGTAGTAGCGGATATAGGAACTGACCATGGATATGTGGCTGAAATGCTGTTAAAGAATGGAATATGTAATAAAGTTATTGCTACAGATTTAAATAAAGGTCCTTTACAGAGGGCTATTGACCATTTAAGCAAGGAAAACTTAAAGGATAAATGTGACTTCAGATTGGGAAGTGGCCTTAAGGTTTTAAAAGAAGGAGAGGCAGATGCAATTATAATTGCAGGGATGGGTGGTGATTTAATTTCACAAATTCTTGATGACTCCAAGGATGTTGCTCTAAAAGCATCACAACTGATATTGCAGCCTATGACTGCTACTGAAAGTTTAAGAAAATATCTTTTTGAAAATGGCTATGAAATAATTGATGAAAAAGTAGTAAAAGAGAATCATTTTTACTTTATTATTAAGACAAAGAAGGGCAAGACTAAAAAAGAAGATGAATTCTATTATGAAATCAGCAGAATACTGGTAGAAAAACAAGATGAAACTATGTATGAATATATAGAAAAAGTACTGAACAGGAACGAAAAAATAATAAGGAGTCTTGAAAAAACAGGAAAAGAAGAATATAATGAGAAAATAGAAAGAATAAGGGAAAAAAATAAAAGGATAAGGGAATTGATAAAATGGATTTGAAATCTATTATAGACATTTTAGAAAGTGAATTAAAATTAAAACCACAGGATTCTTGGGACAACAGCGGTTTACAAATAGGCAGTACAGATAGTAACATAAACAAAATTATGTTAACTCTTGACTTGGATATGGAAGCAACAGAAGAAGCAGTTAAAGAAAATGTAGATTTAATTATTACTCACCATCCGTTTTTTTTCGGTTCTATAAAAAAAATTGACTTAAATACCTACGACGGAAAAATAATTAGAGAACTGATTAATAGCAGCATAAATCTATACAGTATCCATACAAATTATGATATTGCTGAATATGGTGTAAGCGCAAATATAGCGCAAAAATTAAATATTAAAGACTACAAGGTACTTCAACCCATTAATTCAGATGAAAGCGGATACGGGGGTATAGGAGAAATTAGTCCTGTAAATATACTTGATTATGCCAAGAAAGTGAAAGAATCCCTAAATGCTAATGGGATAAAGTTATATTGTAGCGATTATAGTAGAATAATTAAAAGGGTTGCTTTTTGCGGTGGAAGTGGCAGCGATTTCATTGATAATGCAATAAAAGAAGAAGCAGATGTTTATATAACAGGTGATATTAAGTATCATCAAGCCCAATGGGCAATTAAGAATAATTTATGTGTTATAGATGCAGGTCATTACAATACGGAAATTCATTCTTTGGGTAAGTTGAAAGAAATCCTGGAAAAAGCTAATATGGAAGTAATACTTTTTAAGAAAAATATGACTGCAGAAATGATAATCTAAGAGGTTACTATGGATAAAAATTATGAATATATGAGAGTAGCAGTGGCAGTACCTTCTTTAAAGGTGGCTGATCCCAGCTACAATATAGAAGAAATTATTAAAATTATTAAGAAAGCTAAGGAAGAACATGTAAGGGTAATAGTGTTTCCCGAACTGAGTATAACCGGTTATACCTGCCAAGATTTATTTAATCAAAGTGTATTAATTGAGGAAAGTCAGTCTGCTTTACACTATCTGTTAAAGGAAACTAAAGATTTAAACATGTTTATAGCTATAGGTATGCCTGTAAGAGCTGATAATAGGTTGTTTAATTGCGGTGTAGCTATAAAGGGTGGCAAAATTTTGGGAGTTGTTCCTAAGACCTACTTACCTGTTAATTCTCATGAAGAGAAATGGTTTTCGCCTTCCTCTCAAAGAATATCCAGCCAGCTGAATTTATGCAATCAAGAAGTAGCTTTCAATGAAAAAATGTTATTTAAAGATGAAGGTTCAGACTTGTGCATTGGAATGGAAATAGGGGAAGATTTGTGGTCAAGTATACCTCCTAGTTCCTACCATTCAAATTATGGTGCCAATTTAATTCTTAATTTGGCTGCCTCCAATGAAGAGGCAGGAAAGACTGAATATGTAAGAGACTTAGCTAAAATTCAATCAGCTAAGACTATTACTGCCTATGCCTATGCTTCTGCGGGACAAGATGAAAGTACAACGGACATGGTTTTCTCAGGACACTGTGTTATTGCTGAAAACGGTCAAATACTTGAGGAAAACAAAACAGATGGCGATTATTTATATTCGGACATAGACTTGGAGAAAATCAGGAATGAGAAGCATGGGAAAGCTTATTTATATAATTTAGAAAATAAAGATTATAAATATATAAGTTTTAATTTGGGATACAACGAAAATGCCCCTTTAAAAAGATATGTTGATAAAAATCCTTTCGTTCCTTCAAATCTATCAGAAAGAAATACAAGGTGCGATGAAATATTAAGTATACAGTCAACAGGCTTGTATCAAAGAATGAAAAAAATCAACTCCCAAAAAGCCATAATTGGTATTTCGGGAGGTCTCGACAGTACTTTAGCTTTGATAGTAACTGTTGAAGCATTTAAAAAACTGAAGTATCCTCTTTCCCGTATTATAGCTGTAACAATGCCGGGATTTGGTACTACGGACAGAACTTACAAGAATGCTAAGACTATGATGAAGGAATTTGGAGTTTCTATAAGGGAAATATCTATAAAGGATGCTTGCATACAGCATTTTAAAGATATTGGCCATAATATTAATGTTCATGATGTAACCTACGAAAATGCTCAGGCAAGGGAGAGAACACAAATTCTTATGGATATTGCCAATATGGAAGGGGGCCTAGTTGTAGGAACGGGGGACTTATCGGAACTTGCCCTAGGGTGGTGTACTTACAATGGAGATCATATGTCAATGTATTCTGTTAATTCTGGCGTACCCAAGACATTGATAAAATACATGGTAAGGTGGTACGCTGAAAATAAAACTACTGGAAAATTAAAAGAGTCCTTAATAGACGTATGTGGGACTCCTGTCAGTCCGGAACTTCTGCCGCCCGACAAGGAAGGAAATATTGCCCAATTTACGGAGAGTTCCGTAGGATCTTATGAACTTAATGACTTCTTCCTCTACAATATGGTAGTTAACGGTTATGGACCAGAAAAAATATTTTACTTGGCTAAAATAGCATTTGCTGGTGATTATTCAGAAGATGTTATTCTAAAAACATTGAAGAATTTTTATAGAAGATTTTTTACCCAGCAGTTTAAACGCTCCTGTATGCCTGATGGGGTGAAGATAGGTCCTGTATCACTATCACCAAGGGGTGAGTGGAAAATGCCCAGTGATGCATCCTATGAGCTATGGATGCAAAGATGTGAAAAAATAAAATTGTAAGTTCTGGATAATAATGCATTTGACAGCTAAATAGAATTATTGTAAAATTGCATAGAGTAAATTATACAGTCGCATGGGAAACCATGAGGAAAGTCCGAGCTCCATAGAGCAGGGTGCCGGGTAATACCCGGTGAGGGTGACCTTAAGGATAGTGCAACAGAAATATACCGCCTCCTAGGAGGTAAGGATGGAAAGGTGAGGTAAGAGCTCACCAGCAATCAGGCGACTGATTGGCTATGTAAACCCCACCCGGAGCAAGACCAAGAAAGGACTATAGGTGTGGCTGCTCGTCACAGTCCAGATGGTAGGTCGCTTGAGTTTGTCGGTAACGACAAACCTAGATAGATGACTGTTTAATACAGAACTCGGCTTATGTATTTACTCAATTACATAAAAGATAAGATCCAAAGCGAAAGCTTAGGATCTTTTTTGATTTAAATGTATCTTAGTGTAACAAAAAAAGACTTATTGAATATAATAAGTACAAGCTACGTAAAGGGATGATGCTATGTTTTGCTCAATAGTACCTTGGTTCCTTCTTGGCGTTGGTTACGGCAAATGCCATGAAAGGCAAAGAATAAGATGTATTAAAGAAAGATTTGATCAAGACAGGTGTAGAAGAAGGTAATAAAAACAGAATCACTTTGATAAAGTGGTTCTGTTTTTATTTCAGCAATATAAAAGGCGCATGAAGCGCCTTACTATACTATTTGTGCAGTATGGGTGAAAGCCTCTTGTAAATTAGTAATACTATTATTGAAACTACCGTACCTTTAAATAAGTTAAATGGAACTACTGCATAAAGTATAAGAGTTTTCAAATCTACAATTGCTGGGTTAACAGCATTTCCCATGTCTATAAATGCCTGTACCGGAGCTCCGAATACTTTGGCATATAAAGGGATTAACAGATAGTAGTTTAAAAACATTCCTAATATGGCCAATGACAATGTTCCAACCACCAAACCAATTATTGCTGTTTTAAGTGTTTTATTACGTTTATAAATATAACCTGCCGGCACGATAAAGGCACATCCTACGACAAAGTTTGCAAACTCTCCAACTCCGCCTGTAACTGTTCCATTTAAAATAAAGTTAAGCATAATTTTAATGAATTCAATTGCTGCTCCTGCCGCCGGACCTAAGGCAAATGAACCTATGAGCACAGGTACTTCGCTGAAATCCAATTCATAAAAACTTGGGGCAAACCATAAAGGGAATTCAAACAGCATCAATACTGCTGACACTGCTCCTAGTATTCCTATCTTTGTTAGTGTTTTTGTACTCTGTCTTGTTCTTACTGATACTTCACTTTTCATTCATATTCCTCCTGTTTTAATAAGATTGTCAGAGGCTTACATATAAAAAGCCTCTGAAATCTTCAGAGGCATCGAAAAAATTGCTCACAACTAAGTAAGTAATCTTCTTTCATCCAGACTATACTGTCGGTATTGGAATTTCACCAATTCAGCCTTTTAGCTCGCGGACTTTACCGCCGGTCGGGAATTTAACCCTGCCCTGAAGATTTACATTTTAATTATATCATTTATTTTCTATTTGTAAACACTTTTTTGCATATAAAAAACATGACACTTATATCAAAGTATTGTCCTCATTTTGTGTCATAAAATAATTTAACCATAATATTATAGATTAAGAGGACAAGTAAGGAGATACTTATGATAAATATATTAAATAATTTAAGCAAGAAAATTAAGAATGCAATTTCAGTGAAAGAGCAGAAGGAAGCTGTAGAAATCAGGCTTAGGGTAAATAGTCCATTATTATTAAAAACATTAAAAAAAGATATATTTTATAATGACATACTTATAAGTAAGGGGGACATTGATGAAACTATAGCCAATTTTACCAAAAATTCAATTCATGCTTTTGAAAAGGAAATCAATAACGGATATATAACTGTAGAAGGGGGGCACAGGGTCGGAATAAGCGGAGAATGTATTTATGAAAAAAATGTCCTTAAAGGTTTTAAGAATATAACATCTCTTAATATAAGGATCGCCAGGGAATTTCACGGTTGTTCCGCCAAGTATCTGAAATATTTAATTACCAGTGATAAAAATATTTATAACACCTTAATAATAGGACCTCCTCTTTCTGGAAAGACCACCTTTATTAGAGATATTACTGCAAATTTAAGCGATGGCTTCAGGAATCCTTATTTTGATGGATGTGACATTACTTTGATAGATGAAAGAGGGGAATTGGGGGCGGTGTATAACGGAGTTCCTCAACTGTATGTGGGAAGGAGAACAGACGTTTTTTCAAACTGCAGGAAATCAGATGGTTTTTTCATGAGTATAAGGGCTATGTCTCCAAAGGTTATAATATCAGATGAATTAGGTTCTGTAAATGACTTTGAAATTATACAGTATGCCTTGAAAAGTGGAATTAAAATAATAACTACAGCTCATGGAGGAAGTTTAGATGATGTGAAAAAGAATATATTTTTAAAAAACATTATTGAAAAAAATTTTTTCGACAGAGCTTTAATTTTAAACAAGGAACCATTAAAGATTAAGGAAGTTTTTGATTTTCAAAGGAAGAGGGTGGTCTATAGTGATTTGGATTAAAGTAACATTATTTATTTCCACCGTATTTATTGTAAAGTATATTTTTTCTCTTATAAATTCTTATGGAGATAAAAAGGTGGAAAGGATGAAAGAATTAATTCATTTCACCCATTTTCTCCGGGTTTATTCCTGTGAAATGAAAATGTCTATTGAAGAAATATATTTAAAATATAATTTTCAAAGCAGCCAGATGAAGACTGTTGTAAACGAGTGGATGAAAAGCCTTGAAAACAAAAAAAGTTCTCAGGATTTAGCTGATTTTATAAGGGAAATTATGCATACTCCAGAGGAATTTAACCTGCATTTCGCAGAAATTATTGATTACTACGGCACCACTTATTCAGATATTTTAGATAAAAAGCTTTCTTTTACCGCAGGGGAAATGGAAAGAGTTTTAAAGGAGTTTTCCTTAGTGCATAACGAAAAGAAAACCCTGTACAACAGAATTTCATTCCTTGCCGGTTGTTTGGCAGCCATCATAATGATTTAAGGAGGCAATATGGATATAGATTTAATTTTTAAAGTAGGAGCAATTGGTATAGTAGTAGCTGTTTTTAACCAAATTTTATCAAAGACCGGAAGAGATGAACAAGCCATGTTCGTTACATTAGCGGGAGTAATAGTAGTAATGGCCCTTATTGTAGGAATGATGAATGATTTGTTCACGGAGGTAAAATCAGTATTTAACTTATATTGATGAGAGGAAGAATATGCTGCTGAGTAAAATTACATTTATAGCCGTAATAACCGTGGTTTTAGGAATAACTTTATCAAAATTTAACTCAGAATTTAAAGTCTATATAACAGTTATCTTCGGAATACTTGTGCTATTCATGCTTTTTAACGAGCTTAAAATATATTTGGAAGAAATTATTAATTTATTCATAAGATATGATATTAAAACTGAGTATTTCAGTACTATATTGAAAATTGTAGGCATTGCCTATATTTGTGATTTCATTTCTCTATTATGCAAGGATTTAAGTTACGAATCTGTAGGGAAAAAGGTG
The DNA here is from genome assembly GCA_012843025.1 of Tissierellia bacterium. GTDB lineage: Bacteria > Bacillota > Clostridia > Tissierellales > Sedimentibacteraceae > Sedimentibacter. The sequence goes on from DURT01000086.1 coordinate 29,013, forward strand.
GAGATTGCTGGAAAATTAATAATACTTATTTATTCGGTGGACATTATTAAAATTTTTTTAGATCAAATTTTGCTGCTGGTTAACGGGTGATAAGATGAAAAAAACATTTATTATAATAATTGTTCTCTTAAGTTTATGGGGGAATGTGTATGGAATGGATACTATGGAAAAAGCCTTAGATGAAATTCCCATAAGAGAATTGGAGGATTATATAAATAGCAAAAATACATATTTCCGTGAGAACAATATAGGGATAAGGGATTTAATAAAGAATGCTTTTACAGGAAATTTGGACATAAGTCTAAGAGATTACCTCTATTATGAATTAGATAATGAACAGAGCTATTTTAGAGATATTATAAAAACAGCTGCAAATGTATTTATTGTTTGTACGGTGTTAACTATAATTAATTTCTTTGCGGAAGAATCCGGCAGCAAGGGAGTTTCTGATGCAGTAGTAATGTTTTCTGTTTTAATTATTTTTACAATAATCCTTAAGGACGTATTGAGTATAAAGGGTATGTTGAAAAAAGACTTTTTGGACTTTAAACGGATTACGGAAGAAATTAACGGTATTTTTATGGCAGCTATGCTAACTTTCGGAAAGTTAAGTCTTTTGCAGTTTTTTCAAATGTCCCTTAATTATACCATTGGAATTACCACCAAGTTTGTTTACAGCTTTGTGGATGTTATGACAGTGGCAATGATTGCGGTAATTTTAGCCAATAATATGAACAAGCTTATAAACACCAAACTCTTATATACATTTTTAAAAAAGAGCACCATCTTAATTTTATCCGGTTATATGATTATAGTAGTCATAAATTTTTCTGTACAAGGATATATATTATATAAAACAGATAATATTTTTATTAGCTCTGTAAAGGCATTGTCTCCTTCGTCCATGCCTGTTTTAGGCAATGCAGTTGCATCTTTCTTCGGAGTTTTTTTAAAAAGTTTGTTAATGATAAAAGATGTGCTTGGAATTGTGGTTATTATTTTTATCTTATCAACTTTTGGAGGTTCTGTTATAAAAATAGCTTTGGCTTTTGCAGTATATAAAGTACTGGGGGTAGTAACAGAGCCTTTTAATGAAAATATATCCAAGCTTATTTATGAAATGGCAGACATGTTTTATATATATCTCCTATGCC
>DURT01000087.1 GCA_012843025.1 Tissierellia bacterium
GGAAAAAACCTTCAGGATTGCCCACATGGGAGATTTGACATTGGATGATATTAAGGAGTTACTATATAATATAGAAGATATTATTTATTAGAGAGTGATTTAATGTATGACTTAAACAAAATAAGGGAATACTTGAAAACAAAAATAATCGGTGAAACAATAATTCAGTACGAAGAACTTGATTCTACAAAAGCAAAGGCTAAGAGTATTTTCAGTACATGTCCCGACGGAACCTTGGTGCTTTCCGAAAATCAGTCAAATTGTGAAGTAAGGTTTGGCAAGAAGTGGATTTGCCTACCTGGTGAAAATATTTACTTAAGCATTATTTTAAAATCATTTAATAATAACCTGCTTCCATTAATAGATGTAGTAGGTTGTTCTTCCATACACAAATCTGTAATTAATTTATATGGTATTGACTGTAAAATAAAATGGCCTAATGACATATTAATAAATGGTAATAAAGTTGCTTCTGTTATTAGCGAAGTTGCAAGAAAAGAAGCAGGAATAATATTATCTTTGAATATAAATGTAAACATGGAAGAACAGATTGAAGGTTTAAAAACTACATCTATCAAAATAGAAATGGGAAAGCAGGTAGAAAGAGAAAAGCTTATAGGGACAATATTAAATAATATTGAATATTATTATGAAGAATTGATAGAAACCGGAAGGTCAGACAGTTTTCTAGACTATTACAATAACAACTTATTATTATTTAATAAGGAAGTAGAAGTAATTAAGAGGGGGCGAAAGACTGTAAGAAAGGTTGTGGCCAAGAATATCGACAGGGAAGGGTACTTGATTGTTGTTAACGAAAATGGCCAGGAAGAAATATTAAATCCGGGAGAATTTATAGTACAATATGAAGAAACTTAAAATAGGAAACATTCAATTAAATAACAATGTAGTCCTTGCTCCCATGGCTGGAGTAACGGATATAACATACAGAACCATATGCAAGGAAATGGGTGCAGGTTTGGTATACACTGAGATGGTCAGTGCCAAGGGCTTGTACTATAAAGATACAAAGACAGAGCAACTGATGAAAATAAATGAAAAGAACAGGCCTGTATCTCTTCAGATTTTCGGAAGTGACCCTTATATAATGTCCTATGTGGTTGAAAAATACATTAATGACAGGGACGATATAGATATAATAGATATTAATATGGGGTGTCCTGCCCCTAAAATAGTAAAAAATAACGATGGGTGTTCGCTTATGAAAAACCCCTCCCTTGCAGGTGAAATTGTTTATGAAATAAAAAAAGCAACCAAGAAACCTGTAACGGCAAAAATAAGGGCTGGTTGGAGTAAAGATACCATTAATGCGGTAGAATTTGCTAAAATATTAGAATCAAATGGTTTAGACATGGTTGCTGTACATGGAAGAACCAGGGAACAATTTTATACTGGTGAGGCAGATTACAATATAATTAAAGAAGTGAAAAAAAACGTTAAAATTCCAGTGGTTGGTAACGGAGATATATACAAGCCTCAGGATGCCCTTAAAATGATTGAAGAAACAAATTGTGACGGGGTAATGATAGGCAGGGGTATATTGGGTAATCCCTGGCTAATTATGAATACGGTAAAAATATTAAACAATGATACAGATTTTTATGAACCTACAATAAAAGACAGAATTAACATGATTAAAAGGCATGCATCCATGCTTATAGAAGAATTAAATGAAAAAATTGCAATATTGGAAATGAGAAAATTTGCTGCATGGTACATGAAGGGTATGAAGAATTCTTCTCAAATTAGGAATTACATTAATAAAATCACTACTGCAGCAGAATTATTCAGTATTTTGGACGAATACTTGGAGGAAAATGGAGAAGTCTCTTGACATTGGTCACTTACTTGTTTATAATGTTCTAATTAATTAAAAGATTTGAAAGTAAGTTATCATAATATACCAAAATAATAATACAATGAAATATGAATTGTAGCTGGCATAAGATATGCATAAGCAACATTATAAGAAGCAATCTGGTAATATGTCAAGATAAAAAAACAAATAAAAACAAAAGAAATGATTAAAAAAGGGTAACTTTAATAGAACCTCTTAATTTCAAAGAAAAAAACAGGATAGAGAGAAAAATATTTTATTGTATCTCTCCAAC
>DURT01000011.1 GCA_012843025.1 Tissierellia bacterium
AAGTATGATAGTTGAGATTTCAATCCACGCTCCTATGTAAGGAGCGACATTATATAGGATAGCTTGCAAATACTTGTAAAGTTATTTCAATCCACGCTCCTATGTAAGGAGCGACAGCAAAATTTTAAGCATTACTTAATATTTTGCAAATATAATTAAGTATTTTGTATTTTAAGTTAATAAAAATCTTTGCTCTTTTTTTACTAAACAGAATATAGTAATATATGTGAGTTTTTTTGGTGCGAATCACACAGTGTTTTTGTGTTCACTCTATTCTCGCACTATATTATTAGAGGGGCTTCTACATCATAACTTCTATTAACACCTATATGTTCAACTTTATTTTTATAATTATTACCTAAATAATAAAACCTAATACTGTCTTTCTCTTTATCTATAATTTTCTCAAGGATGTTTTTTACTTCTCGACATTTTGCGCTATCCATTACACATTCGAATACAGAATTTTGTACTCTTTGACCGTAGTTTACGCATTCTCTTGCCACTTTTCTTAATCTTTTTCTTCCACTCTCAGTTTGTGTGTTTACATCATAAGTTATTAATACAAGCATATTACCTCCTACTTCCATAAAAAAGGCGGGTATTCATCTAAGTCATCTCTTATATATCTCGCTAATAGTAACGCTTGTACGTATGGGACCATACCCCATTCTACCTTATCGTCTAAAAATGGATGCTTTATAACTTCCTGTTTCTTATTCTGCCAGTGTTTGAGAAATGTTTTTCTCGCATCATCAGTCATAATTACCGAGCCATTCTCTTTTTCTATAAAATCGGATTCATTTAATATTTTTTTATTAATCATAGTTAGTACAAATCTATCAGCATATACTGCTCTTAACTCTTCCATTAAGTCTAATGCCAAAGAAGCCCTTCCAGGTCTATCACTATGCATAAAGCCAACATATGGATCTAATCCAACTGTTTCTAATCCAGAACTACACATACTAACTAACAATGTATATGCAAATGAAAGCATAGCATTAACATTATCAAGAGGCGGTCTCTTATTTCTGTTACTGAATATAAATGTTTCTTTTTGTTGAAGTATTAAATCATCAAATACTGAAAAATACACTGATGCTGCTACTCCCTCGATACCTCTTAATTCATCTAAGCCATTTATTTTTTCTATCATTTTTAAACAATTGGTTAGGTATTGACTCTTGCGCTTTAATTTCTCTACATCTAATCTCAATGGATGGTCTCTTGTTGCACGTTCTATTACCCATTTGGAATTATAGATTTTGCCTATTATAAAATTTTTTGCAATACGCATACTCCTAATAGGGTCTTCAGATATTTTGAATTGCTCTTTTCTAAGAATTACATTTCCTTTAATAGTACCATGAATACCCGCAAGAAATTTCCCGCTGTAAGATAAAAATGATAATGAAATGCCATTTTTTGCACATTCCCCCATTAATGCAGGACTAACTCCTGCATAGCCAAAAGTAATTATGCCTTCGAGATTATGAAGAGGTATCCTACCGACTTCATTATTTTTTTCAGTAACCACTATATTAAGTCCATCTAATGATAAATAATAATCAGGATTAGTAATATATAAGGTATTTAATAGCTTTTTCACTAGAACACCTCCTCATCTATAGCTCGTAATATATATTCCCTAACAGATTTTTTCTTAAGTAGTACCGGCAAACAAATATCTTTAAGAGAACAAGCATTACATGCTTTTGTACGCCTAACCTTAGGTGTATGTTTTTTTTCAAAAAGACTATGCATTTCTTTTACTAAATCAATAACCTTATTTTTATATTCACAATTGATTTTTATAGTTTCTCTATGGCGTGTTTCTCCATAATATAAATATCCTTTTTCTACTTCACAACATAACATTTCTTCTAAACACATAGCTTGGGCAGTTAGTTGCATAATATCTACATCAGTTGTCTTTGGCTTGCCTTTTTTATACTCAACTGGATACACCTTATAAAGCTCTTCTCTACCAAAAATATTTACACCATTTACATCTTTATGAAATTCAACTACATCGCATATTCCACTAATACCTAGTTGCCTTGAAACTATAGGCATACCACGCGAAATTATTACATTTCCTCTTTTTTCTATTATACTGTTATCATGTGTTTTTTCATGAAGTATATTTCCTTCTATAGTCCTAATATTATCACTCCATTGGTTTTCGATATGAATTAACGCCCATTGCCTTTTGCAGAATGCGTAGTGTTGTATCCCGGAAAGCATCAAATATTCTTCTTCGCTATATTCCTTCATACTCTTTCACTTCTAATCCATCTAATTCTTTTACTGTTATATCGTAATCATTAATGCTTGTTGGTGTAATTACAGACTCTTTTTTCTTTATTACAATACTGTCATGTATCTTTTTAGAAGAATACTGTCCTAATGCACAATTGTGTTCCCACCAATATACTTTAACAACTTCCATACTTCCATCAGGTCTAGCAGATGAGGAATCATTAACAAATAAAGTTCTTATTGCTTCTTTAATTTTTTCAGCATCGTCTGTTGTAAAACCTGTCTTTTCAGCCAATTGAACATTTATACTTCCTTTTAATACATATACTCCAAAATCTACTCTATGTTTCATACCCATAGTGTCTGACGCTTTGCCTTCTTTAGATTCACTGTTTACACTTTTGGTAATTTGTATACTTGTTATATCAATTGGATCAACACTAAAAGCTGGATGTACAGAAACCGGTCCACGAATACCTAATGATAATTCTGAACCTTTGAATGCAAAAACTTGTCCAAAACTTCTTACGTCCATCCATTCTTTACAAGCTATTTTATAAGCTCTTTCTCGATCAGCTTTCTTGCCCTTTTTTATTTCTTCGTTAAACTCTTTATTTCCTTCTGCTCTTTCTCTAAGACTTTTATAACCATCAATATTTTTATCGTCCGATTGCACGAAAATACTTTCGCCCATATCTAATAATCTGTTTCTTATTTTTCTCTTTATACATACATCAGAGATTTCACCTAATCCTTGGTATGTTGTTCTAGGCATATTTCCGTTCAGTGGGTCGCCATTGCAGTTTGCATCCTTTACAGAAATAATTGCTACAAAATCAATCTTGTTTTTCAATACTTCCATCATTATTACCTCCATTAATTATTTTTTTCTTTTCTATTGACTTTTCAATAGATTCTTTTATTATACTTTGTCTTTGACTATCAAATCCTAAACTCATTCTACCATCTAAATTCTTAGCTTTTGCAAATTCCTCAGGATCAATTTTACTTGATATTTCTCCAAGTAAATAATATAGTTTATTTCCCTTACTACCTAGCTGTTGCTTATAAATAGATAACCTATCATTTATTAAACTCCATGTTTCACATGGACGCTTAGAAAACCTTGTGAAATATCTTACAGCATTTGTCGCTCTTTCTTTGTCATTAGATGCCCATCTTTCTATTGCATCTGCCACGGCCAGCAATCTTCCGCAGTTATACGAAAGATCTTTGTAGTCATCATTAATCACCATACTAATAACCTCCTTTTCATAATCATATAAATACTTTCTATATACCGAACATGCTGTTGCTAATACTTCGTACCAATTTTCTATAACAGAATAATTTTGTGGATGAAAAGATTTATTAACTGCTGCATTTACAATATCCCTTGGAATTTTAGCACCATCACTTATACATGGCAGAATACGTTCAACAACACTTGACAGTATCTTTTCATTGCTGCATTTTATTTCTCCGTTCTGCTCGGTTCCATAAGCAACTCTTGCAATGTCAACAGGAGATGGAGCTCCGATAAAGTATACTCTTTTTTTATCTTGTCCTTTATAACTATTTCTCCAAGTGCTGTTTTCGTGCCAACTTTTAATATTCTCAATTAATTCATTGCCTTGTTGTCCCATGAATTCTCTGTAAAAAATTACTGATAATCTACCGGGAGTTGCAGAATCTAAGCCCAATAGAATGAGCTTGCTTTTAAAATCTAATTGGTTCTTATATCCTGTTATAGCACTATTAAATTTGTTTGCAGCTGGAAACTTTGTATCAAAATCTTTCTCAGCTTTGTTAGTAAAACCAAAGGTACTAACTAATAACGGAGGAGTTTTTTCATTTTCTAACCCCCATAAAACGAATACCTTTTCTCCTACTCTTTGTCCTTGCTTATCAATTAACCATTTTAATGCATTATGCGCTTTTTGAGAAACTTCATAACTTACGGTAAATGCTTCATCTGCATCACTAAATCTGCCTCTGTAGGTAAATCCACTAGTATCATTAGATGAAATCAGCTTAGCAAAATCTCCTGGATGTCTTATTCTTGAAGGATGATTACGGCTAATAGGTAAATATTGACCTGTTATATAGCAGAATTCTTTTTCGTTTTGTTTTTCCAGGTAATAATTGACATATTTATCCTGTAAATCAGAATCCTGCCATAGAGCTGTAATGTCATCTATTCCAGAGACCCTGAATCTAACAAAGGCATCCTCTTGGTTACCTGCAGAAAGTTTAATATCTGTTTTTAGCCATTTTTTAGTAAGTTTTCCGTTTTCAACTGATAGTATATTGGATTCTATCAAATCATGTATTATACATCCTTTCTTTAAATAATCGTATACTGCTTTAATTTTAGCAGATGTGTATGATGACTGAACCCACTCCCTTAATCCATTCATATAATCATTATGAAATTTAGAATTATCTTTACCTGTGTATTTCTCATAATCACCGGCAATATACTTTAATTTATCAAATAATCCATGGGGTGCTGAACCTGAGCCTCTGCTTGCAGAGGATTCTGTTACAGGAATTACCGTATCTGCTTCTTCTTTAGGTACAAATTGAGCATTTATAAAATTTCCATGCTTATTAATTGTTACCTCTATTTGGGCATTCTGCCTGGAGTGTGCAACTTTTAACAACCCGTTATTTCTTATATTTGCAGTCTTGTTAGCGTTTTCATAGGTGTCGTATAATGATTTCATCCAGCTCATATACTATCACCTTCTAATATGCCATAATTAATAATTGTATCATCTACGCCTGAAAAATTTGTATCGTCAAACTTTTTCATTTTCATGTCCTTAATTATAACTTCTTTTTCACAGTCTTCAGGTCTGCAAAATTTTATAGTTCCGTTAACCATTTTAGGTCTCCAAAACTTAGCTATAAGCTTGTCCATACCATTTTCGTCAGGATAGCTTAACGAATGATACATAAGTCCAAATTCCATTGTTCCCATGGATGAATAATATCCATTTTGAGATACTGCTGGCTCAACATATCCTTGACACTCTCGAGTTCCTAAAAAGATATCCCTTCTACCTCCTTTTTTGATACATCTTTTCATGATGAAATAATGCTTATTTTCATTAAAATCATATTCTAAATCTAGTCTGTTTCTATTAAATTCGAAATGAGCTGTTACATTATAACTAACATCTACGAGATAAGTATAATAAGATAAGTCGTTTCCGCCATTGTAATTTAATGGACGTATTCCTTTACTTTCTGTTTTAATTGGATTGAGAATATGTATACTATCTATATACCAGATAATGCTGGGTTTCCAGTATATACTCTCACATATTCCTTTAAGAGCCTGATAGGTCGGAATCATAAGAGTAGATTTCTCCCCACCAATTTTAGTTAATGGGTCGGTAAATAATGCATATTTACCCGAAACATTAAATTTAACTATGTTGTCCATAATTATCCACACGAACCTCCCTTCCTATTCTATTGTAATATAATTATTTACCTTTTATTAAATAAAAGCCCAACTGTTTACACTTATCAATGAATTTTTCTACTTTTTATGTTAATATTACTATGTAATCGAAATATGTGGATTGAAATCATTAGAATGTTATTATAAAAAGCACATGTTCTTTTGCTATATGCTTTTTATTATTAAAAATTGAGAAATTCTAGGTTCTTTATTAAACTTACCCCCTTTACTTCATCATAATAAAAGTCTTTTAAGATATGTACACCACATTCCCTATTGAATATTATCCCATCCTCTTTTTTTAGTGCTTCATATTTATTATTGTAAATATTAACAGAATAATGTCCCAGTTTATCAATCAAAATTTTCTTTTTGTCATAAGAATCACTACTTAACAATTCAGATATTAATCCTTTGCCTTTTCCATAAGGTACAAGTACTGTCTTAGTATCATTATCTATTACTTTAAATAGTTCACCTGCTGTTTTAAACTTGTAAATAAACTGTAATGGATAATCATCCTCATAGCCGTCTTTATTTAATTCATTATAGTTAAGCATCTCGTATATACTTGTATTCCTAACAGGGTAATTCATATTATTATTTAGAATTGGATCAGTATAGTAATATTTGAAATATTTTTTTATTGACTCTGGAGATAATAAGCTATTCTCAAACAAATTACTATCTTCAGCATAATCATCTAACAATTCTTTGCAATGTGTTTTACCTAACCTGATTTCTGTTAATCTTTTTAACTCATCATCATCATTAAGATTTATAATATAGCCATACCCTTTTTCTCTTTCTCCATTTCTGTTCATTCTACCTGAAGTCTGGGCTATAGAATCAAGGCCTGCTAATGCCCTAACAGCAACATCAAAACTAATATCTACTCCAGCTTCTATTAACTGAGTACTTATACATATAAGGTGTTTATTGTTTTTTAGACCTTTTTTTATATTTGATAAAACATCCTTTCTATGTGTAGGACAGAGATTTGAGCTTAGAAAGTATAAGTCTACATCCTTGTCAATGACTTTACTTAACAGGTCATATATTGTAGCAGCCGAATTGACAGTATTACAAACCATTAATACGCTGTTTGCAGTTTTTTTAATATCATATATAAAAGAACTTGCCTCTTCATACGTGTATCCTTCTTTTCTTGTAGAATCTATAACTTCAACTCTTTCAAGAATTTTAAATTTAATATTAACATCTTTTATTATTTCTCTTTGCTCGCTAAACTGTATTGAGACATTTGCTTTATTCAACTCTGGCTGTGTTGCCGAACATAATACAATTGTGGAATTCCCTATTCTATTAAGATAATTTATACAACCGTTGAATAAATCCATACATTTTATTGGGATAGTTTGAATTTCATCAAAAATAATAATGCTATTTAATAAATTGTGCATTCTTCTCATGTCTTGAGTACCCTTATTGTAAAAAGTATTAAGAAATTGAACCATAGTTGTATATATTATTTTATTCTCCCATCTATGCGTTAATAATTTATAGTTTTCACCCTTATCATCCTCTAATATATTTGAATGATGTTCAAGCAAATCTCCTTTACAATTTAATGCCTTTCTAACTTCTTCAGCGTTTTGCTCTATTATTGTAGTGTATGGTAAAACATATATAATCCTATCTTTATTTTTTAATTCTGCATGTCTCAGCGCAAACCTTAAGCTTGATAATGTTTTCCCGCCGCCTGTAGGAACCGTAAGCGTATATATACCTTCATTATTTTTTGCAAAGCTCAAGCACTCATCCGATATATCTTGGCGAATTTTATTTATTCTTTTTTCATTTTCACTAATATTTGATTTCATTTTAAATTCTTCTAACTTTTTCTCAAGTCTTATTAAATATTTATACCATATTTTTGCAGCTTCTATTTCTATATTGTTTATTTCGTTATTACCAATATATTCTGATTCAAATAAATAGCTATCATATCTATCCGCATCAATTAACATGCTATAAGCTGTCTTAATAAATAAGTGCATAGCAAAAAATGCTTCATCTTTAAATTCTTTAATTTTTTCAACAATTAATTGTACTTCATAACACGCTTCATCAAAAATTTTATTAATATCAACTTTAAGATCGTCATTGAATTTTTTGTAAACTTCCTGCATATTACTTGAGCTGATCTTTTTAAATCTTTCCAATAACGTTACTTCCGATCTTCTGTTAACACAATCCGGTAATCCACCATGATGATAACAACAAATTAATGCTAATATTTCAGAGGTTATACAACTAATAGGATCGCGTTTATTAAATGTCTCATAAATAAATTTACCTCCAAAAACTCCATGGTCTTCTTTGTCAGCAACTTTGTCTGTTTCTTTATCTCCATCTTGAACCTTCTTTAACTCTAACTCTATATAATCTTGAAATCTAACACTATACTTACCCATATCATGTAATAATCCAGCTAAATATAAAAATGAAGAAATATTTAATTTTCTGCCAAATATTTTACATAAGTTGGCTACACTTAAGGTATGTTCTCTAACTGACTGAACCTTTAAAGTCCTTTCATTAAATCTTGCAATATACATTTATATACCCCTAATTACAAAGTTATGTTCCTTTTGAAATATTACCATCAATAATATTATACCATATTTAGAATATAATGGAATAGCTTTTGAGATTTATTTCAAAACTTAAACGGTTTCCAATGTTTTTTTAGTCAAAACATGTATTATTAAATTTTTCCCTCATCATTTTTGACATTGTTTTGGGATTTGTTATATTGTAGACTAAGTTTAAAATAGTTAATTAAATGACAGGAGGTATAGAGTTGAAAAGATTAGAAGGTAAGGTTGCGATAGTTACTGGTTCAACGTCTGGAATGGGACGTGCTACGGCAGTATTGTTTGCCCGTGAAGGTGCTAAAGTTGTAGTTACTGGAAGAAATGAAGAAAGAGCAAAAGCGGTTGTAGATCAAATTAAAGAAGAAGGAAATGAAGCAATATATGTTATTGTAGATACATCAAAAGTTGAAGATGTAAAAAGATTAGTTGATGTAACTTTAGATACATATGGAACAGTTGATATTCTATTTAATAACGCAGGGGCTTTAAGTATGTCACCTCTTCAGGATGTATCCTTGGATGAATGGAATAATATATTCAACGTTAACGTAACTTCGGCATTATATTTAACTCAATTAGTAGCTCCTATAATGAAGGAAAAAGGAAAAGGTGTTATAATTAATACTTCTTCAGTAGCAGGATTTGGAGCACATCATGGCTTTGCTGCTTATGTATCTTCAAAACATGCTATGAATGGACTTACAAAATCAATGGCGTGGGAATTAGGACCTGAAATCCGTGTAAATGGAATTGCACCAGGACTTATTCATACAGCAATGGTTGACAGTATAGGAGGACCTTCAGCTGTTCAGAAAATGATTGATGAATGCCCATTGAAAAGAGTTGGAAAACCTGAAGATATTGCCAGCGTAGCACTTTTCTTGGCTTCTGATGAATCATCATTTATAGACGGTCAAATTATAAAAGTTGATGGTGGATTTGAAATATAAGAGAAATGACTGAGACAACCTCAGTCATTTTCTATTATACCAATAATCTTGAAACTATTAATTTATAAATGCATAACAAGTTAAATATCAGTGCAATTACTGTAATTATAATGAATTTAAGTTTTTTTGTTTTATGGCGAAACAATATCATGGCGGCTATACTACCTGCTATTCCTCCCATAAATCCCACTGTATGAAGTGTATTTTCCTTAATTCTCCATTTATTCTTTATTGACTTTTTCTTGTCAATAAAGAATAAAATGAAAGAAATTGAATTCATTGTTAATAAGTAAACTATAATGTACTTACTATTATCCATTTTTCCTTTTAGCTACTAGCTTATTTATTTTCTTGCCTTCTTTTACGAATTTTTCCTCATACAGGGTCATTATATTTCCTTCCTTGTAAATGCTGTTATGCAAATCTCTGGTCACCATTAATAACTCCCAGTTGTCCTCTTCCAATTGTTCAATGGAGAATTCAAATAAATCATTATTATCTGTCTTCATGTGTATTTCGCCATTATCAGTAAGTACAGCTTTATAAATGTCTAAAAATTTCTTATGAGTGAGGCGTCTTTTGTGGTGGGAAGCTTTCGGCCACGGGTCTGAAAAATTTAAATAAATTCTTTCTATTGAACCTTCCTCAAATATTTCTTTTAATGATTCTGCATTTGCATAAACAATAAAGTAGTTGGGTGGATCATCTTCAGTAATATTCTTTGCACACCTGTAGGCGACCTTTACATCTTTTTCAAACCCGAAATAGTTTATGTCAGGATTGTTAATTGCAATTTCCCGTAGGAATTTTCCTTTTCCACATCCTATTTCAACATGTATGGGATTATTGTTATTGAACATATGGTTTAATTTGTACCCAAGTTTTTCCGGATACATAATTACTTTTTCGCATTTTTTCAAGTATTGGTACTGTCCTGGTACATATCTTAATCTCATACTCTACCTTCTTACTTTTTTTAATTGATTATACAATACTTTTATAAAAAATAAAAGATTACTGTTTAGTATCTTTTTTTAATTATAGTTTATAACTATTGCAAATTTATTGAAAAAGAAGTAGAATACCTCTGACAAAATATTTGAGGTGATTTATGGATTTTTTAATGAATATGAAGGGACCTTTGCTATATTCTATTATTTTTTTTGCAAAGATAGTAGAGGTATCCATTTCAACAGTTAGAATAGTTTTAATTAACAAAGGAGAAAGAGTTAAGGGGGCTATTTTAGGATTTACTGAAATTATTATTTGGTTAGTAGTGGTGAGCTCCGTACTGAATAATATTACTGAGGATCCTATAAAGGCGCTTGTTTATGCTGCAGCCTTTGCTTTAGGTAATTTTGTAGGTGTTACTATCGAATCGAAAATAGCCGTAGGTTTAGCTTCTATTCAGGTAGTTGTAGGAGAAAAAAGTGGCGAAGCCCTTGCCGGTATTCTAAGAGATCGAGGTTATGGAGTTACTATTATTGAAGGTAAAGGGAAAAACAACAGTATTAAAAACCTTTTATTCATTCAACTTAAGAGAAAAAAGATTCCTGAAGCTGTAAGAATAATAAAGGAACAGTGCCCTGAAGCCTACATAACAGTAAATGATATAAAATCCATGTTAGGCGGTTATATAAAATAGACTAATCGGAGGTCCGATTAGTCTATTGGTTTATAAATGCATTATAAATGGCACGAATAGCCTTATCAAAATCTTTATCTTCTACCCCTACTATTATGTTTATTTCGCTGGATCCCTGGTCTATCATGCGGATGTTAATATTGTTATCTCCTAAGGCTTTGAATAATATGGCAGAAGTACCTGGCTGGTAAGCCATTTTTATTCCAACTGTTGTTATCAAACTTAAGTTTCTATGTACTTGAACATTTTCTGTCTTACACTTTATTTTTAACTCTTCCACGATTTCATGGCTTATCTTTTCCACCCTTTCTGATGGAAGAACAATGGTGAAGCTGTCAATTCCTGAAGGAATGTGATCAACACTTATACCTCTGTTTTCAAACACTTCCAGTGCTTTTCGTAAAATCCCCACCTCATTTGCCATATGTTCCTTATGAACATAGAAGAATGAAAAGTCTTTCTTTCCTGCTATCCCAGTAATAATATGTTCCTTGGCATAATCTTCATCCACCTGATCGTCTCTGATAATAAGGGTGCCGGGATTTTCAGGTTCATTAGTATTTTTGATATTTATGGGAATACCCGCCTCTCTTACAGGGAAAATTGCTTCATCGTGGAGCACCGATGCTCCCATGTAAGACAACTCTCTTAATTCCTGGTAGGTAATTTTATTAATTTGTTTGGGATTTTCCACTATTCGAGGATCTGCTACCAAGAAGCCTGATACATCAGTCCAGTTTTCATATATAGTAGCTCCCATTGCATTGGAAACAATTGATCCCGTAATGTCGGAACCGCCTCTTGAAAAGGTCTTAATAGTTCCATCGGGATAGGAACCATAAAAGCCGGGAATTACCGCCCTCGCACTTCTTCCTAGTATTTCTTTTAACTTTTCCCTGGTTTTATCTTCGTTTACACTGCAATCATAGTTAAAGAAAATAACATCCTTGGCATCTACAAAATCACAGTTTAAATAATCAGCCATTAATTTAGCACTTAGGTATTCTCCCCTGCTTACAATATAGTCCTCACTGCATTTATTGTCTAAATGCTCTCTTATGATCCTAAATTCCGTGTCTAAATCAGTTTTTAAATTCAGTTCTTCTTTAATAAGTTTAAACCTATCTTCTATTATTTTTAAAACAGGTTCGTAAGGAACGGAATATTTTATATGTGCATGGGTAAGATATAGTAAGTCAGTTATCTTGTTATCATCTTTGGTTCTTTTTCCCGGTGCAGATACTACCACGTATTTTCTATTTACGTCATTTTTTACTATATTATAAACTTTTTTAAATTGCTGAGCATCAGATAAAGATGTGCCTCCAAATTTAGCTACTTTTAACATTCTTTCCTCCATAGTAAAATATCTTTATAACAATAACATACATACAATAACATGTCAATATAATTAATACAACTGTGTTCTATTCGCGAACAATCAAAAGAAATCTTCCGTTAAATAAAATCCTGGTTCCTTAAGATAAAGTTTTTGAATCAAGTCTAAGGCTCCCCGAGCAAATATTTTCTTTGAATAAGCAACATGTTTTATTTCCAATATTTCATCTACTCCTGAAAATATTACAGAATGTTCTCCTGGAATACTGCCTGCTCTTAAAGAATATGTATTTACATTTTCTCTTCCCGTTACTTCTTTAATATCTTCTACTAATGTCTTTGCCGTTCCACTGGGAGTATCAATTTTTTTGTTATGGTGTCTTTCCACGATATCTATGCCAAATCCATTAAGATTAGTAGAAATGCTCTTTACTATTTTTCTTAGGGCATTTACTCCAAAGGAAGTATTTGAAGATAACATAACTGGAATATACTTTCCTGCCTCTTTTATTTTTTCTTTATCTTCATCATTAAAACCAGTAGTACAAATTAATAGTGCACAATTTTTTTCTATGGAATATTCCAATAAAAATTCAAGATTTGACGTGTGTGAAAAATCTATTACTGCATGGGGTTTTTCCTTAATATTCTGTCCTCTGTTACCGTTTCTTGGTGACAGGGCTCCTATATACTTTATATTTTCGTAAGTTTCCATTTCCTCCAATAGTACCTTACCCATTGCTCCGTTTACGCCGCATAAAACCAAATTCATAGTCCACCTCTTTCGATATTATATTAAATATTTCATGTCGTTTACTATTAAATGCACCACAAATAGAGATGTGACAATACCCGATTATTAATCAATACTGGATTAGGGAAGGGCAATAAAAAAAGCGCCTTAAGAGCAAAAGGGCTCTCAGACGCTTATATACATCGAACCTTCTGCCCAGCACATTACAGCTCTCTAATATAGGACTGGGGTGCATCCTATAATAACAGTATTACATCTATTAAATGTAATCCCAGGGAGGAACTCCCTTCGGCGAATCACCCTTTCGAAGTAACTTCTACTCTTGATCATCGCGGCCTCTGTAATATACCCATGAAAATATTTAATTTAAACAGTAGTATAATCTTATTAATATAATATGTCAAGTATAATTATTTATTAACAGAAAATTTTATAACAGCTCTTTTATTAATTCGTCCCTGCTTTTAGGAGATAAATAGAAAATAGGAACATCAAATATGGTCTTGGCTCCCTTCATTCCTTCCTTGTTCATGCGGTAGGCAGCCCTTGCATAGGCCAACAGTACGCTGCTTGTAAACTCTGGATTACTTTCTAATTTTAAAGAAAATTCAATAGTCTGGTTATGTAGTATTTCTTCCCCCGTTACACCGCTCCTTATTACAAGTCCTCCGTGAGGCATTTTTGTATGGTTTTTTTCAAATTCTTCTTCATCAATAAAGTGGACCTTGGTTTGGTAATCGGCAAAGTAATCGGGCATATTCTTTATTTCTGCTTCAATTTTATTTTTATCAGCACCTTCATGGCAAACTACAAAGCATTCTCTGATATGTTTTTCTCCTGCTGTAAGGTCAGGGTTTTCTCCCTTCCGTACCCGTTCCACGGCACTTTCGATAGGTATGGTGTACTGTATACCTTTTTTCACTCCCTCCACTCTTCGTATGGCATCAGAATGGCCCTGGCTGACACCCTTTCCCCAGAAGGTATAATCTTTTCCATTAGGCAGTACTGCATTTGAAATCATTCTTATCATGGAAAATAGTCCCGGGTCCCATCCAATGGATACTATACTTACTTTTCCTGAAGAAAGAGCACTTTCGTTAACATTTTTTAAATACTCGGGGATTTTTGCATGAGTATCAAAACTATCTACCGTATTAAACATTTTTGCAAATTCAACTCCGTGTACAGGAAGGTCTTTGGCTGAACCTGTGCACAAAACCATTACGTCTATAGTTTCTTTGTATTTTTCAGCATCACAAAAATGTACTACCTTTGCTTTTTTGTCCTTAATCTTTAAAGTGGAAGGGTCTCTTCTTGTAAATACTGCAACCAATTCCATATCAGGGTTGTTTTGTATGGCAGTTTCTAAACCTTTGCCTATGTTACCGTATCCCACTATTCCAATTCTTATTTTCTCCATAGTTACCTCCCTATAGCTAAAAGAAATCTTCCGTTAAATAGAATCCTGGTTCTTTTTTGTAAAGTTTCAACGCTAAATCTATAGCTCCCCGGGCAAATATTCTCTTAGAAAAAGCAGTATGCTTGATTTCCAAAACTTCATCAACTCCCGAATATATTACAATGTGTTCACCGGGAATAGTGCCTTCTCTTATAACATGGGTTTCCACATGATCTCTGTCCGTTGCTTCCATAATATCTTGGGCCATGGTGCTAGATGTTCCGCTAATTACTGCCTTTTTCTTGTTATGGTATCTTTCCACCATGTTTATGTCGAAGTCTTTTAATTCAGGAGATATGTTTTTTATTATTTTTCTTAAAACATTTATTCCCAAGGAAGTGTTTGAAGATAGCATGACAGGTATTGAGCTGCCAGCTTCTTTTATTTTATTTTTTTCATCCTCTTTAAATCCTGTAGTACAAATTAATAAAGCACATTTTTTATTAGTGGCATATTCTAATAAAAAATCCAAGTTTCCAGGCTTTGAAAAATCTATTACCACATCTACCTTTTCAGTAATATTTTGTCCGTAGTCTCCCTTATAGGGGGAAATGGAACCTATTAAATTTACATTTTCGTATAATTTGATTTCCTCCTGTAAGACTTTGCCCATGGCGCCGTTTATACCGCATATAACTACATTCATATTTACCTCCTACTTTTCAATGGTGGAATTTTTAAAAGTATATTACTATATATAATATATGTCAAGAAAATATATACAGATAATAGCAGAAGGATAAGTATAAAAAGCATAAAACCAATATTGGTCTTATGCCTTGTAGAGTTAGGGCATAACAATTCTTTTAATACTTACCACTTCATCAAAATGTTCCTTAGGATATTCTATAGTAACAATTGCTGTATGGTCATTGGACTTTGGATTACGGACACGGATTACTTTAGCGTCACATACATACTTTCCATGTCTGTCTACAGCTTGAACTGTATCTCCCACCTGTGGAAGGGGATAGTATTCATAAGGAAATGACAGTAATGCCATAGTTTCGCTATAAGTATAGTCCTTTATATAAATTGCTAATCCGGGACATGCTGCTATGCACATGCCACAAGCAATACATTTTTCGAAATCAAGTTTAGGTAAATTTGTAATGTTTTCACCTATGGTTATAGCCCCCTGAGGGCATGATGCTTCACAAGGGTTACATGGAATTTCTTCTATACATTCAATTATGGCAACGGGTCCTTTACGCAGCTGTTCACGGGTTGGAAATCCTGGAGAGTTTCGTAGCTCCTCCAAAGATGGAGCACCCGTAGTTTTTAAAGATTCTTTCACTTAATCACCTCTTTCCCCTTTTGTAACATTAAGTCTTTTGAATCGCGGCGTTTTTGTCCAAAATAGCCGCTTCTTAGGGAATTAAGACTATCCCATATTTCCCGTGAACGATTTTCAGCTTCTTCTTGTGTAATATATCCTAATTCACAAGCTGCATTTATACCTGCAAGCCTTCCTTCTTCCATAGCAGTGCTGGCTTCCTCTATTCCAGATATATCTCCTGCAATAAATATATCGGGTTGGGTTGAACGCATTTTATGGTCATGAATGGGCAGATGTCCTCCCAATGCAGGAATGTAATTAAATTTACATCCTGCAAGCCAGGCTAATTCTGTTAAAGGTGTCAACCCTGTTGCTATACATATGGTATCAACTTCCAAGGTACGTTCTGTTCCTGTAATTTGTTTGAATTGTTCATCTAACTCAACTATTTCTACTGCTTCCACCCTGTCTGTTCCAAAGGCACGTTTGATGGTGTGAGAAACATATAGTGGAACTCCCGCTCTTGCCACCTTGGCCGTATGAACACCGTAGCCTCCTAATTTGGGAGCAGCTTCCAAAATAGCAACCACTTCTGCACCGGCCTGTAAAAGTTGGTAGGCAACTATAACACCTACGTTACCGGAACCTAACATTATTACTTTTCTGCCAGGAAGTACACGATGAACATTAATCATAGTCTGTGCTGCCCCTGCTCCCATTACGCCAGGGAGATCCCAGCCGGGAAAAGACACAGCATTTTCTGTTGCACCAGTTGCCAGTATTATTTTTTTAGCTTTTACAAATTCACTACGATTTCTGTCTATTACAACCCAAAGTTTGTGTCCATCCTCTATTCCGCAAACTTCTCCCTTAAGCCATGTTTTTATACCTAATTCTTTACTTTCACGTAAAAGTTCTGTACCAATATTCATACCCCTGGTTCCTGCCTTGTGAGCCCGGGAACCAAAAAATTTGTGAATCTGTTTAAAGAGTTGTCCTCCGGGACGTGAATTTTCATCTATGAGCAAAACTTCTGCTCCTGCACGCCGGGCTTCAATAGCTGCTGATAACCCTGCAGGACCTGCTCCCACTATTGCTAATTCAACTTCAATCATTTCGTCCCTCCTCAGACCAAACTCCCATACCATGCTGGGTAGTAATCCTCATACCTTCCTTTACCTGAGTAACACAGGTACGCACGTTTGGAACATCATCCACCGTCATAATACAATCGGTACAACGTCCTATAGCGCAGTATATTCCCCTAGGTTTGTGCTTATGTGCAGTATAGCGGTTTATGTATATGCCGTTTGCTATTAAAGCAGCAGCAATCATTTCACCTTCACGGGCCATTATTGGTTTACCATCCACAAATATTTGCACTTCTTTGCCGGGCTTTTCTTCATCTAAAATTGGATGATTGGGTATTCTGTTCATTATTTTACCTCCTAAAGAAGTCCCAGTTCAGTCAAAGAATCTTTTACCGCCTTGATAACATCTTCAGATGGTGCAGCTAATGGCAAACGTGTAATTCCTACATCCATACCTAATAGATTAAGAGCTGCTTTTACTGGAATAGGGTTTGCTGTCATAAACAATTTTTCAGAAACATCAATAAGTTTCAAATGAATTTTTGCTGCCTCTTGTACGTTACCATTCAAGTAATGGTCTATCATATTTTTAATTTCTTTACATACAACGTGTGCTGTTACAGACACAACACCGTATCCCCCTACAGCCAACGTAGGCAGAATTTGGGCATCTTCTCCCGTATATACATAAAAGTCATCATCTGTATCCCGTACTACTGTTGCCAGTTGATTTAAGTCCCCTGATGCTTCTTTAAGGGCAACAATGTTTGGAATTTTGGAAAGAGCTACGGAAGTTTCAGCCGTCATGTTAATACCTGTACGTCCTGGTACATTGTACAACATAATAGGTAATTTAGTTGCCTTTGCCACTGCTGAAAAATGTTCGTAAAGAGATTGCTGGTTAGGTTTATTATAATAGGGTACTACTACTAATAGACCGTCAACTCCTACCTTTTCTGCTCTTTGAGCATTTTCAATTGTTGCAGCTGTGGAATTAGTTCCTACTCCTGCAATTATAGGGACATTTACTGATTTTTTAATACATGAAAGGAGTTTTTCCTTTTCATCTGCTGTCACAGTAGGGGATTCTCCCGTAGTTCCGTTTATTACCAGGGCTGTACTCCCTTGTTCTACCAAGTGCTTTGCCAGTTCCACCGCTTTATCATAATTTACATTTCCTTCTGCATCCATGGGAGTAACCATAGCTGTTATTATTCTACCCCAATTATTCATTCGTTTGTCCTCCTTCTGATTTCATTTTATTATATTCTTGTATTACATCTGACCGTACCGGACGAACCGGTTGACGGTAAGTTGATGGCTGTATTTCACTGAGAGGTATGCCTGTTTTTTCAGACAATATTCGTTCCACAAGTCTTCTGCAGGTTCTGCCTTGGCACAGCCCCATGCCAGCTCTTGTGAAGCGCTTAACTTCATTAACTGTTACGGCACCGTCTTCAATGGCGGCTTCTATTTCATTCCGGTAAATTTCCTCACAGCGGCATATTATTTCATCACACATTTTCATTACCTCTATTTCTATAAAGTTTGTTTAAACATTGTGTTGACATATTTAATAAAATAAATCCCAGTACTTAGTTACATCTTCTATAAGACTATCTATATGTTTAAGCATACATTTTTCCGCTAATTCCGCATCATGGTTTTTCAAGGCTTCAAATATTTCAACATGGGATGTCATGTAGATGGCATTTACCTGCTTACGCACATGTTCGAATATGTTTGTTTGCTGCCCATAGCTGAAAAGCATTAAGTATAGTGTTTCGAGAACTTTATTTCGAGATGCTTTGGCTATTGCCCGGTGAAAAGAAATATCACAGTGGGCAACGGAATCACCTTTTTTGTGCTTTTCCCTTTGCTCTTCTAATATTTTCTCAATTGCATCTAATTCTTCCTGAGTTATATTTTCAGCGGCTAATCGTGCCGTCTCTCTTTCAATTGCCTTTCTGGCCTGTAAAACAGTAATATAATCTTCCAACACTGTCGTTGAAATCATTTGTTCCAAGGTCTGGGTTTGTTCATTTAAATGGTCACGGATTTTACTGTTACTCAAGGCTTCTATTCCCATTTGAGTAATTACTCTGCCGTTATTTCCACATTTTTCAGCAAAACCTCTTTTTTCAAGCCTGCTGAGAATTCTTCCTACAGTTGCAGAGCTTACATAGTGCCCCTTTTCCTCTAATTTCTCAACTAAAATCCAGGATCCCATAGGGCTTTCTGCTGCTTTAAGAGCCTCAAGTACCGCAATTTCCTTTTCTTGAAGTTTTTTTCGCATATATCCTCCCGTCCGTACCTTTAGCAATATTGTACATACCATGCCTTAAAGGCATGAATATGTACAATAAAGGCTAAATCTTTAAGGTTTATATTAATATACCTTCTGTACTGGATTTACATTACCTTCGCTGACAAATTTAGGATTGTTATCGATATTCTTAGTAACTAAGGATATTACCACTATAGCTACTGCGGAAGCACATAGGGCGATTAGTATGGCATTGGGACCTAAAGCTTTTACCTGGGAAAGTACAGCTCCTACCACTATACCTACACGAGCTCCCCAAGGTGTAACTTTACTGTTTTTCTTACCCATGGTAGGTTCCACTCCACTTTCTTCTTTCCACAATAATCCTATAATGAGCAAGGGTACCAAGCCGGCGCCTGCCATTGAATATGCTCTGGAGAACAAGCTCATTATGGAAGCGGCATATATTCCACCTAAGGCTGAAAGTATACCTATTACAACTGTTAAGGCCCTTGTAAGAGTTATCATCTGTTTGTCGTCAAGGTCAGTTTTGAAAGGTCTTACAAGGTCGTTTGCAATGAGTATTGCAGCTGAGTTAAGGTTGGAATCCGCGGAGGACATACCTGCTGCAAGTATTAATACAAACAACATTGTGGTAATAAACATCGGCATTTCATTTAACATGAACCATGACATTGCAGAGTTTGCATCCAAATCTTGATTTATGGTCATTATTATTAATCCAACCAAGGCAGTTAACATGGTGTATATTATAGCAACTGATCCGCCATAGAACATTGAGCGTTTTGCAGTCCCAGGACTTTTTGCTGCAAAACATGGCTGCCAGTAAATTTGTGCCACTAAAATTCCCACACAACCTGTTACAAACTTAGTAATTATACTCACTGCATCTGTTCCTGCAAAAGTAAATAATCCTCCCTGACCTACTTCCGCAAGACGCGCTCCTAATACTGCAAAACTGAAATCTACTTTTGAGAAGGCGAAAATATAGAATAATCCCCCAAATACAACACATATAAGACCTTGGATCAAGTCCATCCACACTAAGGACAGCATTCCTCCCATAGTAGTATAGATTACGAACATAGTTGTAAAGAACAGTATAATGGGAACGGGGTTTGCTCCTGTAAATATACCGAATAACTCACCAAAAGCTTTACCCTGACCTCCTACCCAGGCTATCATAATAGATGATGCCAACAAACCGGCCATTGCTCTGGTTACCTTGTCACGGGTAATTAAGTCATCAATCATTTCTGGGAAGGTATTGTAGGTCATCTTTCCTGCCATACCTGCAAAGACTAAAGCGAATATAATTTTTGACCCTTGTTCACCTAAGATAAATGCAAGCCAAGGCAATCCGTTAACATAGGCACTTCCTGCATGACCCATAAAGTTACCAACACCCATAATGTTAGCAAAGTGGGTGAAGAAAAGCAAGTAGAAAGGTAATACTCCTCCTCCAATTGCATAGTTAGCAAAGCTCTGCTCCGCCTGCTTTTTTTGCCTGATAGCGATAAAAAAGTAAACAACAAATAATGCAATAGTTAAAGCCCAAATGACTTTTCCTGCTGTACCCATATTCTTTCTCCTTTCATTTATTTATTTTAGAACGATTTATACAAATCGCACTATACAATTAATAATATTTATTTAGGTGTTTTATTTTTCCTTTTGAGGAACGGAAAATCTTCGAAGATTCAATTCATCAAACCTTTTATGGTCTCCCACTCCCCTAACCATTTCTGCCACGGATTTTCCCGTAATAGGCGAAAGAGCTATTCCGTCTCCTTCATGACCTGCTGCAATAAAAAGATTAGGAAATCCGTCTACAGCACCGATAATAGGGCTTCCATCCTTTGTACCGGGCCTGAAGCCGGCCATGGTACGAATTATATTTACCTCATTCATTATGGGGAAATACTTACGAGTTTGTTCCAGCATTCTACTGATTGCTTTAAAATTTGTTGTCTTATCAAAACCTGCATTTTCTCGAGTACTTCCTATTAGATAATTGCCTTCGCTGGCTCTTGAAAAAGCAAATCCTAATCCTATTTCCTTGTCATACTCACTTCTGTCAGGCATTATTGATGGATCATGTTTAGAAGCAATATAAGCTGCTGTCCAGCAATTAGTTTCTCCTATGGGAGCAATTTGCTCCGTAACTGCAATTTGACCCTTAATAGGTTTAATGGGAATATCTATATCAAGCATATTGCCTATCTGTGCCGACCAGGCTCCTGCTGCAATGACAACGCTATCACATTCAACACTAATTTCATTTTCTCCATTTACTATCCAGTGATCACCTTTTTGATCAATTTCTTTAACGGGTGTATATCTGAATACCTCCATTCCCATTTTAAGGCCATTTCGTAAAAACGCTCTCATAAGGAGTAGGGGATTCACCTGAGAATCTGATTTACTATAAGTGGAAGCAATCATATACCTTGCCACATGAGGTTGTTTTTTAAATAATGTTTTCCTGTCTACAATTTCCACATCAAGACCGTAAGAAACCTGCTGCTTTACAAAATCCTCCATAATTTTTAGCTGTTTCTCATCTTCAATAATTACCATGCCTCCAAGGGAAAGAAATCCTATATCCATTCCTAACTCTTCAGGCAATCCTCGAAATATTTCCAAACTTTCCATTGCCAGGGTTAGTGCAATACCCGGCTTTTTTGACTGTAACAGTATCATATCGTCACAGGAACTGGAAGCACCGCTTCCCATTTCCGCTCTTTCTAAAATAGCAACCGTCTTACCGGCTCTTAGAAGGTAGTAAGCCGTTGCAAGACCTATTACACCTCCACCTATTATACAAACATCTTTTTTTAAATTCATTTAATTCCTCCGTTTTCACACTGAGCCTTTTAGCTACTAACTGGCACCTTTCCAAATAATCTGTTGTATAACTCATTGGCTAATAATTCTATTTCATTCGAGTCAACAAATACATGAGCACATAATCCATTAATAAATAACTCACCCTTAACAGGCAAATCTTCCATGGTATTTTTTATATCCTCTTCCTCACATCCGCTGAACACTACAGTTAAAAGGGAATAACCACTGCCGGCTACTGGACGAACTGCCTTTTTACCGGCTTTTCCTTCTATAATCAGTTTATCTCCTTTTTCGGGAACAAATAGATTACATTCTTTCATAAGAGCTATTCCTACAGGTCCATCTTCTGATTCTGCATTTTTTTCTATCCTTGTTCCCTGTCCCTGGTGGAAAGTGGAACGAACAAATACATCCATATTGTATTTTTGTGCTTCTTTAAGAGCACGGGGATGTACAATTCCCGCTCCCCACAGGGCAAGAGTGTACATATTTTCCATATCTACATATTCCATAAATTTTGCTTTTGGAACAATTCTAGGGTCTACAACTGCAATTCCCGGTACATCCGTAAATATATGTACCGACTCGGCCTTCATAAGACCACCTATTACAACGGCAGAAGTATCGCTTCCTCCCCGACCTAAAGTGGTCATTTCCTTTCGTGCACTTATTCCCTGAAAACCTGTAATTACTACTACTTTTCCTTCATAAAGCTCCATTTTAATGCGATTGGTATCAATATCAAGTATATCTGCACTGCCAAAAATTCCATCGGTTATAATAGCTGTTTGCCAGGAGGCTAAGGCGACTGCATCAATGCCTTCTGCCATGAGGCTGTCTGCAAATACACAGGCGGAAATTGTTTCGCCACAACTCATTAACAAGTCTAAGGTTTCAGGTTTTGTATCCTTTCTAAGTAAGGATATCAATGTATCTGTGGCATAGGGCGACCCTTTGCGCCCCATGGCAGAAACAACAACAATTACATTTTTTCCAGCTTCCTTCAAGGAAGCTATATGGGATACTGCTGCCTTCCGTGCTTCTTCCGTCGCCACAGATGTTCCGCCAAATTTCACTACAACTATATCCATCTCTACCACCTGTTATATTAGGTCCATTTCAATCATCTTTTCCGCAATCTGAACAGTATTCAAGGCTGCTCCCTTCAGCAAGTTATCCGCAACTACCCACATATTCAAACCATTTTCCACAGTTTCGTCTCTGCGAATTCTGCCTACAAATACTTCATCTCTACCTTCACAATTAATTGCCATAGGATATAAGTTTTCTTGAGGATTATCTACAAGCACAACTCCTTTTGCTTTGCTTAATACTTCTTTAACTTCAGCAATATCTATAGGTTTTTCCGTTTCAATATTTACAGATTCGCTATGTCCCCTAAATACGGCAATACGAACCGTGGTAGGACAAACTTTTATGGAAGGATCTAAGATTTTATGGGTTTCATTAATCATTTTCATTTCTTCTTTTGTATAGCCATTGTCTAAGAAAACATCCACATGGGGTATGGCATTAAAAAGAATTTGATGAGGATACACATTGTAGGTAATTTCTTCACCCTTGGCAAATTGTTTTCCTTGGTTTTTTAGCTCCTCAATTGCTCTTTGGCCACTGCCAGAAACTGCCTGGTAAGTAGATACAACTATACGTTTAATAGTATATAAATCATGGAGAGGTTTTAATGCCACAAGCATTTGTATAGTTGTACAGTTAGGATTTGCTATAATTCCCTTGTTGTTGCGCAAAGCTTCAGGATTAACTTCTGGTATTACCAGGGGAACGTTATCATCCAAACGCCATGCACTGGAATTATCTACAACTTTACAACCTTCTGATACGGCTATGGGCGCTAATTCCAAACTTGCATCAGCACCGGCAGAAAATAATGCAATATCTGCATCCTTAAAAGCTCCAGCTTTTGCCTCTTTAACCTTTAACGTTTTCCCGTTGAATAAAATTTCTTTAGATACGTTTTCTGCAACATCCAAAGGTATAAGTTCATTAACAGGAAATGAACGCTTTTCTAAAATTTTAATCATTTGTTGACCTACAGCACCCATTGCTCCTACTACAGCCACATTATACTTTTTCATCTTCTTCCTCCAGGATTCTTTATTACATTATATTAATTATAATGTATATTAAAACAAATAATTTAGATTTCGGTGCTGCTCATCGTATGATGAGCAGCTTTTTATATATTGTACCTAGCTTTATATCTTTTGTCAATGCAAATATTTAATTTTATTTTTTAAAAAGATACCAGTCCTTGCTGTCAATTTCGTATTTAAGTTCATACATGTCCCCGTTAAGCTGCTGACATACGAAGACAATACGTTTATTACCAACAATATTTTCTTCATATATTTTTGTAACTTTTTGAACAGGGACAACTTTATCTTTAAATCTGAATTTTATAAGCTGGATTTTTCCTCTTTCTAATTTTTTGTTAGGATGAAAAATAACCATTACCTTAATAGGTTCATTTATAATCTTCATAACCCACCTCTCTTAAAGAATACTTGTCATTCCCGGATATTCATCATCGGGATACCCACCTAATATGGGACTTATATCCCTATTGGCAAACACTCCTCTTATTATGGAAGTATCTCCGTACTTTTCCCTTATACTGTCAATTACCTTGTCAAGTTTTTCATTGTTGAGCATATTCCTGTCCTGGAACATACTTAATTGTTTAAATTGGGTCCGTTCCAGGTCTGCTACGGAAACTCCCAACTGTCGTATAGGTCTTCCATCCCAATGCTTGTCGAAAAGATCGCGGATATTTTTATAAATATCCTTGGTACAGTCTGTAAAATAAGGTAGTTTCTTTTGTCTGGATATATAATTAAAATCCTTATCTTTTATACCAACTCTTACAACCTTGCACATCATTTCTCCTTCTCTTAACCGCCATGCGGTCATTTCCACCAAACTGAGTATTATCGCATGAGCTGTATCCCTGTCTGTTACATCATATTTTAAAGTACTGCTGTTCCCCACGCTTTTCATGGGAGGAGCAGGTTGAAACGTGGAACTATCAATTCCGTTTGCATAGGCATAAATCATACGGCCATGGGCACCTAAAAATCTGTGAAGGAGTCTGTAATCAGCCCTAGCCAAATCTCCTATGGTATAAATTCCCCATCTGTTAAGCTTATGTTTAGTTTTTCGTCCAACCATAAATAATTCTTCCACAGGAAGAGGCCAAAGTTTTTCTTCTATTTCTTCCGAAAAACAAGTATGGCATTTATCTGGTTTCTCCAAATCCCCTGCCATTTTTGCCAAAAGCTTATTTGTAGATACACCGATATTAACGGTATAGCCAAACTTTTCTTTTATACTATCTTTTATCTTATGTGCAAGTTTTACTCCTTCATCTCTGCTTAAATCCGTAAATCCTATAAAACATTCATCAATACTGAATACTTCAACAATAGGGGTATAAGTGTTCAAATATTCTCTTAAGGCTTTGCTGGCCCTTACATATACCTGATAATTAGGGGGCACTACCAATAAATTCGGGCATAGCTGTCTTGCTTCCATCAATGACATACCCGTTTGAATTTTATATTTCTTAGCAGGTATTGACCTAGCCAAAACAATTCCATGTCTGTTTTCTTCATTTCCTCCGATTACGGCAGGAACTTCCCGTATATCTCTTTCCCTACCTAACTGTTCCTCGTAAGCTGCAGTCCATGCCAAAAATGCCGAATTTACATCTATATGCATCACTATATTTGACATAACACCTCTCCTTTTCGAACTTATGTTCGATAATATTATATCATAAGTTTCGAATTTTAAAATGGTAATTTTTACAAATTGTCTGTAATTTTTATCCTATAGGTACAGTCACTTTATAAAAATATAGTACTCCTGGACGCTGGATTTTTACAAAATTTTAATGCTTTTTTAAGAAAAATATATTATAATCAAGTAATGCCAGCAAATTTTTAAGTGTTATATGAATATTCCTGATATATTTAAATATATACAAATTGAGGAGATGAAAAATATGATGTGCTCAGTGTGCAAAAAGAATATAGCCGTGATATATGTTAATAAAATTGTTGAAGGAAAAATGCAAACCACAGGTTTGTGCATTCCTTGTGCTAAGGACCAGGGTATTGCCCCTCTTGATCAGATAATGAAGCAAAGTGGAATGAAACCGGAGGATTTTGAAAATATAAACAATCAACTGACAGAAATAATGGGAGATATGGATTTAGATAAATTATCTGCCGAAGACGGAGGACTAGGTGCCATTATGAACTTAATGAATTCTGCATTTACAGGAAACTCCAATACCTCCAACAATGAATTCCTGCCTTCCCGTGATAAAGACAACGAATATGAAAAAAGCAGCGGTTCAGGTGCCAAAGTAAAAGAAAAAGTAAAGAGGAAAAAATTCAAATACTTAGACACTTACGGAACAAATTTAACTGATCTGGCACGTAATTCAGAATTAGACAGAATTATCGGAAGAGAAAAAGAGATAGACAGGGTTATTCAAATATTAAACCGACGATCTAAAAACAATCCTATTTTAATTGGTGAGCCTGGAGTAGGAAAAACTGCAATTGCAGAAGGATTAGCTGTAAGAATAGCCCAGCAGAAAGTCC
This sequence comes from Tissierellia bacterium, assembly GCA_012843025.1. Classification (GTDB taxonomy): domain Bacteria; phylum Bacillota; class Clostridia; order Tissierellales; family Sedimentibacteraceae; genus Sedimentibacter. The sequence goes on from DURT01000011.1 coordinate 26,664, forward strand.
CTGTTAAATTATTTAATACGGAAATTTACCTGCTGGACTTAACTGCCATTGTAGCAGGAACCCAGTTTAGAGGTCAATTTGAAGCACGAATGAAAGCTATTATTGATGAGGCAAAAAAGGCCGGCAATATTATAATTGTTATTGATGAAGTTCACAATATTGTAGGAGCAGGAGAAGCGGAAGGAGGGGCTATGAATGCGGCAAACATCCTTAAACCGGCTCTTGCCAGGGGAGATGTTCAAATAATCGGAGCCACTACCTTGGATGAATACAGAAAACATATTGAAAAGGATTCGGCCCTTGAAAGAAGATTCCAACCTGTAATGGTTGATGAACCCTCTATAGAGGATTCTATTGAAATTGTAAAGGGAATTAAAGATTATTACGAACAGTATCACAATGTAAAAATTACCGATGAAGTTGTAAGACAGGCAGTACTTATGTCCGAAAGATATATTACCGATAGATTTCTTCCTGATAAAGCAATAGATGTAATCGACGAAGCAGGCTCCAGAGCAAACCTAAAAAACAAAGCTTTAGTAGAATTAGAAGCTTTGAAGTCAGAATTGACACTAATCAAAGAAATGAAGGAAGAGGCTGCAGAAAATGATGATTATGAAAAGGCTGCAGAACTAAAGGTAAGAGAAATAAGAATTGAAGATAAAATCAAGGAATTGTCCAAAGAATGCGAAAACATTCTGTTAACGGAAGAAGATATAGCCTATGTTATCGAAGCATGGACTAAAATACCTATGCAAAAAATAACTGAGGCGGAAGCAAAGAAATTAATTAATTTAGAAGAAAGGCTGCATAAAAGAGTAATCGGTCAACATCATGCAGTTTCCAGCCTTGCAAAAGCCATAAGGAGGAACCGTTCCGGATTTAAAAAGAGAAGAAAACCATCTTCCTTTATATTTGTAGGACCTACCGGTGTAGGAAAAACGGAACTTGCCCGAACACTTGCTTATGAACTCTTTGAAAATGAAGATGCCATGGTTAGATTGGATATGTCCGAATACATGGAGAAACACACAGTTTCCAAACTTATAGGAGCCCCTCCCGGATATGTAGGTTTCGACCAGGCAGGATTCCTTACAGAGAAAATAAGAAGAAAGCCTTATTCAGTAATTTTATTGGATGAAATTGAAAAGGCTCATCAGGACGTATTTAATATATTGCTGCAAATATTAGAAGACGGAAGACTTACAGACAACCAGGGAAGAACGGTAAACTTTGAAAATACGGTAATTATAATGACGTCAAATGCAGGGACATCCTTTAAGAGCAACAAAATTGGCTTTGGAAACGAAGAATACGAAGAAATGGAATCAAAGGTAAAAGATGCATTAAGACAAACTTTCAGACCTGAATTCTTAAATCGTATAGATGATATTATCGTATTCAATCAATTAAACAAGGAAGAATTAAGTCAAATAGTTGATTTAATGCTTAAGGAAGTAATAGAAGAAGCTGAGGAAAAGAAAATTACTTTAAGAGTTTCTGATAAAATGAAAGCTCACATACTTGAAAAGGGTTATAATACTAAGTATGGTGCAAGGCCTTTGAGACGTGCTATTCAAAAATATGTGGAAGATGAAATAGCAGAAGCATATTTAAGAGGTACTATAAAAGAAAATTCCCTGGTAAATATAGATGTTAATGAAGAAGGAAAGACGGAATTAACTATAATTTAAAAAATGTCCCCATAGATCTATCCCCATAACGGACATTATTTGTCCATTATGGGGATTTATATTAATATATTTGGAGGACACAACTATTTATTTAAAAATCCTATTCCTAAAACTCCGGGGCCTGCGTGAGTTCCAATAACAGGCCCTATTTCCTGTTCAATTATATTTTTTATATTGTATTTCTTTTCTATTGTTTCCCTTAAAGCCTTTAACTGATCCAAGGCATCTCCATGGAATAGAAGCACCGTTTTATCAGACAAATCGTAGTTATTTTTCTCAATCCATTTATCAAACCATTTAATGGTTTTATTTTTACCCCGTATTTTTTCTATAACATTCAATTTTCCGTCCTTGATTTCAATAATTGGCTTTATATTTAAGAGGGAGCCAACCACTGCCTGACCTTTTGAAAGTCTTCCTCCTTTTTCAAGATACTTAAGGGTATCTAAGGCGGCTACTGCTACAATGTTACCTTTTACTTTTTCCAGCTCACTTACTACTTCTTCAATAGTTTTGTCCTCATTAACTAATTTAATAGCTTCCAGAATAAGAGCAAAGGAACCTAAGCAAACACTTTTAGAATCAATAATATGGATATGGTCGCTGCCTATCATTTCTTTTGCCATTCTTGCAGAATCACAAGTACCGGACAATTCTGATGCCAAAAATATACCTAAAACTTGGTCTCCTTCAGCTAATATCTCATTGAAGGCTTCTACAAAAGCTCCCGGAGACACTAGGGTTGTAGTAGGAAGTTTTTCTGCAAGGGAAAGCTTTTTAAAAAATTCTGAAGAACTTAATTCAACTTTGTCTAAATAAGACCCATCTTCAAAATTTACAGTTAAGGGTACCATTTTAATATTATACTTTTCGATAATATCTTGTGTCACATCTGATGTGCTGTCTATTACAATTCTTATACTCATAATTAGCCTCTCTTTATATTTTATATTCAAATATTTTGATTTATAAAGTAATTTTCTATAAAAATTAGGGACATTCCTCCTTCCACCACCTAGGAGGTGTCCCCATTAATGGGGGGATGGTACTACAGGTCTATACAAAATTATATTTTTCATTAAAAAAATTATCTATATCTGAAAGGACTTTTATCAGAACTTCTTCCTCATGACTGTTTAAACGTTTAAGAGCACTGGTTACCAAATCTTTATGGAAATCTTCATGAGCCTTAAATGCCTTTCTTCCCTTTTCCGTCAGCTTAATTTTTACCACTCGTCTATCTTCTGCTGAACGGCGCCTTACTACATATCCTTTTTTTATTAGATTATCTATTGCTGTTGTTAAGGTTCCTGATGTAACTTTTAGTGCCTTAGCTGTATCTGACATGGTGCGTTCATTTGTTAATCCTATATTGTCAATTACATGCATTTCTGAGATGGATAAATCAGAAAATTCTCCAACCTTAAGACATTTTTCCTCTATATCAAGTACATTTGCAAAAAGCCTTACCAATATTTCATTTACTGTTGCTGCATTGCTCATTAAACCACCCCAATTACTTTGATAATCAAATTATATTTGCAAAAATTCTATTTGTCAAGCATTAATTATGAATAGTATATCTCCATAAAAAATCTTTTGCTTCTTCCGCATAATCTATATTTATTCTTTTACTTCTTTTTACTTCAAAATTCCTGTATCCATCATCTTCAACATATATTTCATTACCTGTCAAATCAGTTCCGTAGTGTTCCTTTGTTATTTTCAATGCATTACATAATTTTCCGGGACCGTTTGAGAGATTTTTTCTCTGATACTTTGTTAGTTCCTTTAACGGTTTATTGTATCTGTTTAGACACATTGCTTCAATATTTTCTAAAGGATCCACCCCTCTTATTAAAACAGCACCGCCTTTTCCTTCTTCCTCTGTTACGAAATTCAGGCAATAATACATGCCATAAATTAAGTAGACATATACATAGCCAGGAGGGCCAAATATAATTTGGGTACGGGGTGTTATTTTTCCCCCATATCCGTGACAGGCTTTATCAATTTCTGCTATATATGCTTCTGTTTCAATAATTCTTGATTTAATTAATACTCCATCATATTTTCTGACCAATACTTTTCCTATAAGGTCTTCTGCCACGATTCGTGTATCTCTGTTATAAAAGTCTCTGTTAAGTTTCATAGTACTCCTTTTTACAGGTGTATCTTTAGGATAAGCATGAAGGAATATCCTCCATTTTAGAGGGACACACCTTAAAGGAATGTCCCTACCAACTAATTCTTAATATTAAATAATGTTTTAAAGTTTTGATTAGTTTTTTCTGCTACCTCATCAAGGGATACATTTCTTATTTCCGCTATTTCCTCCGCTACAAACCTTACGTACATAGGCTCATTCCTCTTGCCCCTGAAGGGTTCAGGTGTTAAATAGGGAGAATCGGTTTCTATAAGGAGTTTGTCAAAGGGGATTTCCTTTGCCACTAACTTAGGTACCCTTGCTTTTCTAAAGGTAACAGGCCCGGCTAATGAAATATAAAATCCTAATTTAATAAATTCTCTTGCCATTTCCACACTTCCGGAATAACAGTGGAGAACTCCCCTTGCTCCGTCATAGTGCTCTTCCTTCATAATTCTCAAAAGATCCTCATGAGCATCTCTGTCATGGACTATGTAGGGTAAATCCAACTCCTTTGCCAGCCTTATCTGTTCCCTGAACCACTTTTTCTGAACATCTCTTTCAGAATTGTTATAATAGTAGTCTAAGCCTATTTCCCCAATGGCTACTACCTTCTTACTTTTAGCCAATTCCCTGAATATATTCATAGTTTCATCATCCATATATTTTGTATCGTGAGGATGACATCCTACGGCTGCATATATATTAGGATATTTTTCAGCTATTTCCACTGCTTTTTTTGAAGATTTTAAATCTGCACCAGGATTCAACACTGCTTCTATGCCATCGTCGTGTAAGTATCTAATTATTTCATCCCTGTCTTTATTAAATCTTTTATCATCTAAATGTGCATGACTGTCAATAAATTTACTTGCCACTTTTCTTTCCTTTCTTTTTATTAATTTTATATGTTTTTACTATTTCTTTAAATTCCTCTAACTGAGGGTCATCTTTCAAAAATGTAACTGTAGTAGTTGTATCTCTTGAGTAACTTAAATGTACAATTTTAGCCTTTATTCTATTTTTATTGTCCGGTTTAAGATAATTAACGGATTTAATATTTTCCCATCTTATGAGATAGGAACGTTTATGTATTCCTAAGGTTGATACCCTGGTCTTTTTTGATAGGGGTATGTACAAAATAATCATTAAAACCGGCAATACTCCCATAACAGCAACATTTTCAAAGGTGAAAATCCCTGTTCTGATCATTCCCAATACTAAAGCTCCCGTAGCTACAATCATGAATACCATTACCAGGCTGCTGGTTAAATGAACTAGCTTATCGTCGTTGTTTAAATAAAGAAGTATTTTAATATTTTCCTTCTTATAGTTAATATTATCCCTTATATTTGAGTAAATAAAATATATTACTACGATAAACATTAATGGATAAAGTATGGATGATGCCTTCATTGTAAAATCCTCTCTCTTTTGATAAATTTCTGTTTAAGTTTAACATAATATCCTTCATCTTTCAAGATATGTATTATTATAAAAACCCGCTTCTGCGGGCTTATAAAAAAATTATAATATATTATCAAGAAGACAATATTTCTTTGATAATCCTGTGGAAATTCTTGTAGGCAACCTTCTCTATTTCATCCTTATGAAAACCCACCCTTTCCATTTCCCGGATGAAGTTATAAGTTTTAGAAGCATCCTCCAAGCCTTTTGTATATGAAGTTTCTTGTAACCTAAAACCGCTCATAACCTCATCATCAATGAAATCGCAATAATCCATACCTATTCCCACATGGTCAATACCCATCACTTCAACCATATGGACAACGTGTTGCACTAAGGTATTTAGGTTTTGTTTTTCAACATCCTTATGAATAAATTGATTAAAGGAGTTTATGCCAACTACTCCTTTTATATCAGCAATAATTCTTAATTGTTCATCACTTAAATTTCTGGGTACATTACATATGGACTTGCAATTTGAATGAGAAGCAATAAAGGGCTTATCAGTTATATTTACCAGATCCCAAAAAGATTTCTCATTTAAATGAGAAACATCCAATAGCATCTTATTATCATTTATCTTTTTAACTGCCTCTTTACCAACAGGTGTTAACCCTCTGACAGGATTGCCTCTCACACCTGTTGCCAATGCATTTTCTTCGTTCCATGTTAAGCTAACATGTCTGAACCCCAACTCATAAAAATAATCAATTAAACTTAAGTTTTCTCCAATGCTGCTAAGACCTTCCAAACCCATAAATACATATATTTTCTTTTCCTTCAGTGCTTTTTCAATGTCCTCATAGGACTTGGCTATAAATATTAAGTCCTGGCAGTAATTTAATTCCATATTAATGGAGTCCATAATCTCCATGGTTGTTTTATAGGGATCTTCAAGGCGGGAAGAATCTAACCATATAACAAAAATACTTCCTGCTATTTTACCTTCTTTTAATTTGTTAAAATGATACTTTCTTATTATGTTTTTTTCCCCTTTTAAGGTACGTGTATACACATCCGTCCAAATATCCGAGTGACAATCAAAAATATGCATATCTTCTCCCATACTTGTATATTTGTTTCATTATATATTAGATCTCTATTTATTATCAATACTTTATTAGCTTTTTTTCAAGCCAGGCAGCAAAGAAATACATTATGGCAGCAACTACACCTAGGACGAAAACTCCCATCATTACCAGGTCTAATTTAAATGTTTGACTGCCGTAAAGTATCAAGTATCCTATTCCAGCTTTTGAAACCAAGAATTCTCCTACAATGACACCAATCCAGGATAACCCTATATTAACCTTTATAACGCTCATAATATTGGGGAAATTGGCAGGGATTATTACTTTTTTCAATATTTGAAACTTGTTTGCTCCAAATGTTTTTAGAAGAATAATCTTATCTTTTTCAACATTTACAAATCCTGTATACAATGTCATAGTTGTAACGATAACAGATATAGAGGCAGCTGTAACCACTATGCCGGAAAAACCCATTCCTGCCCACAGAATAATAATAGGAGCCAAAGCAGTCTTAGGAAGACTGTTTAAAATAACCATGTAGGGATCCATTATCTTTGCTAATCTTTCAAACCACCATAAAAGCACCGCAGCCATTAAACCAACTATAGTGCCTGCAAAAAATCCCACGATAGTTTCCATTGTTGAAATGTAAAGATGTTTAAATAAGCTTCCGTCTTTTATAAACCTTATAATAAGTTCAAAAATTGCTCCGGGACTGCTGGTAAGAAATGTATCTATGAAATTATGCCTTGCTGCTAATTCCCATAATATAATACTCATTACAAACAACAAAACCTGGGATATTTTTATAAAGAGTTGTTCCTTTTTAATTGACTGCAAATACTCTCCTTGTTCCTTTGAAATACTTAGTATGGGCTCATTCTTCTTCAACATCTAAATCCCTCCATATATTTCTGAAATATTCACCAAAAGCTAGTGTGTTTCTGCATTGCATGGGTGTTCTTTCCCCAGGACACTCATCAAACTCAATTATATATTCCTTCTTTACTTTAGCAGGTCTTTCCGTAAAAACTATTACCCTGTCAGAAATACTTACGGCTTCCGGAATATCGTGAGTTACTAATATTGTACTTATTTTTTCACTCCTTAGAATTCTCCCCACTTCATCTCCTATTGACAACCTGGTCTGGTAATCCAAAGCAGAAAAAGGTTCATCTAAAAGAAGTAAATCTGGTTCAATAGCTAAAGTACGCACTAAGGCAGCCCTTTGTCTCATTCCTCCGGATAATTGGCTGGGAAAATGGTTTTTGAAATTTATTAACCCGTACTTCTCAAGCATATTCAATACTTTTCTTTTATTTTCTTCAGTATCCATCTTTTTTACTTCCAAACCTAAAATACAATTTTTATAAATATTTCTCCATTCATACAGTTGGTCTTTTTGAAACATGAAACCTATGCTGTTTGTATTAACAATTATTTCACCTTCAGAAGGTTTCTCCAAGCCGGCTATTAAGGCTAGGACCGTTGATTTTCCCGAACCAGAGGGACCAACTATGGAAACTATCTCTCCTTTCTTAACTTTAAAGGATAAATCCTCAACTGCCTTAGTTTCATTATTTATTGTATGAAATCTTTTAGAGATATTCTTCAGTTCACAAATGTATTCCATATTTACCTCCATGGGACCCAATACTCTTTATCCTATGTTATTCATTTTTTCTAAATAAGTTAATGATATATAAAATTAAATACCTATAGGAGATCTCTTAAATCCATGAGCTTTCTACAGAGGTATGTTCTTTTATAGATAATTAAGTAATAATTTTATTAGTTTTTGCAAAACTATGAAGGAGGAGGTAATTATGTTTAAGAAATTGACAAATAAGCTTAAGATGAGAAATAAGAGACAAAAAAATCCTGGCAATGTTTATATTCCCAAGGAATTTGAAGTTGAAGAAAGAAAAAAAGACGTAGATGCAAATGAAAAGTAGTAAAGATGCTATTATAATTGAATACTAAACTGAAAAACAATGGAAGATTGATTCCATTGTTTTTCATTACTTGTAATAATTATCTTTAAATTCGTCACATTTTTTCAAAAATGTTGTGAGTTTTTTAATTTTATCCAAGACGTCATCATTTACCCCATGTTCAAGTATTTCTGTCTGTTCCAAAATATTTTTTTCTACACCTATACATTCTAAAAATTCATAAATGGTTTTATGTCTGTCCAGCAATTTTCTTCCTAATTCTTTCCCTTTTTTCGTAAGATTTATATATCCGTATTTTTCATAAAACACATATCCTACTTTGGCCAGCCTTTTTAACATTTTTGTAGTGGAGGGAGGCTGTACATTTAAGGCCTGGGACAAATCACTTACCCTTACTTCTTCAGACTTTTCTGATAATCTGAATATCATTTCAATATAATCTTCCATGGAAGATGAAAGATTTTCCTCATTTTTAATTTTATATCCTTTAAGGGTATAGAATTCTTCCTTCATAACCTCCCCCTTAGTGTCAAAATTCGATTATTGTCATAATATAGTTCTATAAGTTAGCTTAAGCTAACTCTTAAAATTCTATGCAAAATAAATATAAATATGACAGGAGTAGGAAATGAAACTATCGGATATTAATGTTGGAGAAATAGTTAAAGTTAAAAATAATACTGCTCAAGATTCTTTAAAAGAAAGATTCCTTGCTTTAGGACTGACTAAGGGAGCAGATGTAGAAGTATTAAGGAAAGGACCTAAAAACAATCTTACAGTTTACAGAATTAGAGGGGCCATGATCGCCTTAAGAAACGAAGAATCAAGATTAATTGAGGTCTACTAGAAAGGGGGGCTGACAATGGGACTTACCGCTCAATCTGTAAAAATAGAATCATTAAAAGATATTTATGAAATATCAAAGAATGAAGAACAGCATGTGGTAGCCTTGGCAGGGAACCCTAATACAGGTAAAAGTACAGTCTTTAATTACTTAACGGGACTGAACCAACATACTGGAAACTGGCCTGGAAAAACAGTAGTTTCCGCCCGTGGGGAATTTAAATACAATAATAGGGAGTATATTTTGGTAGATCTTCCCGGCTCTTATTCCTTATTTACCGCCTCAAAAGATGAGGAAGTTTCAAGAGATTTTTTATGTTACGGCAACTATGATGCTGTAGTGGTAGTTGCCGATGCCACCTGTTTGGAAAGAAATTTAAATTTAGTTTTTCAAATATCTCAAATTACAAATAAACTAGTTTTATGTATTAATTTAATAGATGAAGCAAGGAAGAAAAATATTGTAATCGATAAGGAGGGGCTGGAAAAGGAATTAAATATTCCTATTGTACTAACTGCTGCAAGAAACGGAGAAGGTATGGAGGAACTTAAGAAAAAAATAGAAGAAACTGCATTAAATGAAGATGAAAGAGATGAAAGCTGTATACTATATTTTCAGCAAGACTCTGAAAAAAGAGAAAAAATAACGGAGTATAATTACAATTATGCTAAAGAATTAAAAGGAAAATATGTAAAGGAGGATATAAAAAAACTTAACAGGGATAAGAAAATAGATGATATAGTAACATCAAAAATATTTGGCATCCCCCTTATGCTTTCCCTGTTGGGATTAATTTTTTGGATTACTATTCAGGGGGCTAACTACCCTTCCCAAATTTTAAGCAATATCTTGTTTGGATTCCATGAAAAATTAAACAATTTTTTTGTTTTGCTCAATGTAGATAACTTTATAAGAGGTGTGTTGTTAGACGGAGTATATTTAGGTCTTGCCTGGGTTGTGTCGGTTATGCTGCCTCCCATGGCAATATTTTTCCCACTCTTTACTCTTTTGGAAGACTTGGGATACTTGCCCCGAGTTGCATTTAACTTAGACCACCTGTTTAAAAAAGCAGGCGCCCACGGAAAAATGTGTCTCAGTATGTGTATGGGATTTGGCTGTAACGCTGCAGGAGTTATAGGATGCAGAATTATTGATTCTCCCAGAGAAAGGTTAATAGCAATTGTTACAAACAATCTTGTTCCCTGTAATGGAAGATTTCCTCTCATTATAGTGTTGTCTGCTGCATTTTTCGCCTACTCAGGCTCCTTAATTGACAGTATTATACCTGCTATATCAATAACTATATTAGTTCTCTTAGGTGTGTTTGCTACACTGACAGTATCATTTATATTATCTAGGACTATATTAAAAGGAGTTCCCTCTACCTTTACCCTAGAGCTGCCTCCTTACAGAGCTCCCCAGGTAGGCAGAATAGTTTATACCTCTATAATCGACAGAACAATATTCGTATTGTTCAGGGCAGTAGTGGTTGCAGCACCTGCAGGAGCAATTACCTGGCTCCTTGCTAATATTTATGTGGGTGATGCTAGTATCTTGGTTCACATGGCCAACTTTTTGGATCCATTAGGCAAAGTAATAGGCCTTGACGGTTTCATACTAATAGCTTTTATAGCTGGTTTTCCTGCAAATGAAATTGTAATTCCAGTTCTCTTAATGGCCTATATGTCAACAGGAACACTTACAGATTTTGAAAGTACTGAATCTTTAAGACAAATTTTAATATCTTATGGCTGGACCCCTTTAACAGCTTTAAATGTAATGTTGTTTTCTCTCCTCCACTGGCCTTGCTCTACAACCCTGTGGACCATAAAAAAAGAAACAGGCAGCTTGAAATGGACTTTTGCAGCATTTTTAATTCCTACAACTATAGCATTTGGCGTATGTTTTATAACTGCCACAATAGCAAGATTGTTCTAATCTTGCTATTGGGAATACATATTAAACTAGGCAGCGATATTTAATCTGTTTTAATTTCTTTAACCGGATGCCTTATAACTGTTTTTAATTTACTTATTTCAGATCTTCTTGGGTCACTAATATATATTTCGTGATGATACCTGTTCTCTGATATATCTATTTCATATCCCTTTTCCCTTGCAAAAGCTTCCATAAGTTCCACAGTTGCAGGCTCCTCATCATAAGGACCTAGGTGCATACATTGAACACATAGCCCTTCATCATAAGTGAAAAACTCAACCTGTGAAAAATCAGTTTTTTTCTTTTTTGTGGCTTCATCAACTGCCCACTGAAAATCTTTTTCTGAAACAAAATCAGGAAGCCGGATTAAGGAAATAAAATTCAATTCATCCTTTCTAGAATAGTCCATGCCTTTTAGGCCGTCTATCCACCAAAGTCCTTCTAAGGGAGGAACAACATATTCAAAAAATCCATCTATCTTATAGCTGCCCTTATAACTCATTTTAATTGTATAGGCTATACCATACAACAATTCTATTGATTTACGGTATTCCCCCTTTTCGTCATTTGGATTTCCTTTTCCCCTTACCGCAATAAAATTCATCTTAGGAATATTAACTATGCTTGGTTTGGTTTTAGGCATATAAAACTCTTTATATTCTTTCTTAAAATCAAATGCCATATGTGCTCCTTTCATTTAAATTTATAGTATTATCAAAGTTTATGCACGAATAAATGGACATACTATATTAATGTCATAAAATCAAAGCAGTACATATAAATTTGTACTGCTTATGATGAATGTCTATTTATTTATTGCATTTTCAATTCTTCTTCTTACTTTTTCTTCTCCCATAATCTGTTGCAGCTCCCAAAGGTCTGGGGATACAGCCCGGCCCATTAGGGCAATCCTTATAACTGTGCTTACCTCTCCTACGTGGCCTTTGTACATATCTGGATTCTTCTTGTAGTCCTTGGGCTTTGCTGCATATCCGTTTTCTGTTGCAATAACTCTTATTTTTTCAAACCACTGACTTTGGTCATCCCTGTGGTCGTAAGTATTTAAGTAGGCAGTTAAAAGTTTTTTTGCTTCTTCTTCATTTATATTTTCAGGATAGCTATCAACAATCTCAAAGCATTCATCAAAGTAATAGCTTATGAATTCTAAAATTTGCTCACAGTATACTAAGTCTTTACGAGGCTTATTACCTTCCCTTCCTACATCTAGCAGTTTAATTACCTGTTCTTTGTGGGAAGATAAAAGTTTTGCAACATCTTTTTTATATTCATTTGCCCAGTTTAGGAAGAAGTCATATATTTCTTCTGCCGGTATTTTTAATAGAACATCCTTGCTTATGTTATTCAGCTTATCTAAATCAAACAAGGCTCCAGAAGTACTCATTTTTTCCAAAGTAAATTCAAATTCATCAATGGAACTACTTGGATTTGCCATCCTCCATTCTTCATAATTTGAATTTAAAATAGTTAGTAGGTATTCCCTTACTGCTTCAGGATGGTAACCTAACTCCATATAGTAGCTTAAACCTAATTCCGGGTCCTTTCTCTTTGACAGTTTTCGTTTAGTACCATTATCTAATTTCATTAAGTGTGCTGTATGGCAGTAAACAGGGAGTTCCCAGCCTAAAGTTTTGAATAATTCGTAATGTATTGGCAGGGTTGAAAGCCATTCCTCTCCTCTTACCACATGCGTTACCCGCATTAAATGGTCATCCACCACATGGGCAAAATGATAAGTAGGTATACCATTAGTTTTTAAAATTACAATATCCTGGAAATTTTCAGGCATTGTCAGTTTTCCTCTTATAGCATCATCTATATCAAAGTTCTTTTCTCCTGTTCCTTCTGAACGGAATCTTATGACAAATTCTTCGTTATTGTTTAATCTTTCCTGCACTTCTTCAAGGGTAAGGTTTCTGTCTCTTGCCCACTTGCCGTAATAACCTGTCGTTACATTTTCGGCTATTTGGGCTTTTCTTAATTCTTCCAATTCTTCTTCTGTGCAGAAACAAGGATAGGCTCTTCCAATTTCAACTAAGTGCTTCACAAAGCATTGATATATTTCTGCCCTTTGACTTTGAAAGTAGGGTCCATATTTTCCTTTTTCTCCATCAATTCCTGCACCTTCATCGAATTTTAAGCCGAAATGTTTTAAGGAAGAAATTATTAATTCAACAGAACCTTCCACCTTCCTCTTTTCATCGGTATCTTCTATCCTAAGCATAAAGACACCGCCACTTTGATGAGCTAAACGTTCATCTACAAAGGCTCCATATAAATTTCCTAAATGAATGAAACCTGTCGGGCTGGGTGCCAACCTTGTTACCTTGGCTCCTTCCGGTAAATCCCTCTTAGGATATACTTCATTTTCATAGTAGTCTATTGTCTTTGTTATATTGGGAAATAATAATTCTGCTAATTTTTTATAATCCATTTTATCCTCCATACTATAATACAGCCTGATCTGTCTTAGGAGCAGCCTCCGCAGCAACTTCCTCCTACATCCCCTTCTTTGACCATTAAGACAGTATTATTAGATGATACTGTTTTAAAGCCTGACTTTTCAAATAGTTTAATTAAGTTCTCGCCTACTTGAGCGTATGTTTCCGTGGCACCAATAGTAACTGCCTTTCTTACCAGCATTCTTATGAGCAAATCACCGTAATTCTGTCCCCTGAATTTCTCTTTCACACAGAGCATGTCAATAAAGTACTTACCTTCTTTAAATAATAATCTGCCTGTTCCTGCAGGTTCATCATTATCATACAGGACTGCATTAAAAGCAAATTCATCATAAAAATCGGTAATTTCTTTTTCCATATTTTCTTTCGAAAATACTTCCTCCCTGATACCTATCACTACACTTAAATTTTCTTTTCCTTGCACCCACTTTGTTGAAATCATACTACACCTCAAGTGATTTTACAATGATTGTAACATTTTTCAAGAAAATTGTACAATATTTTTTATTATTATGGAGTATATGGATTATTTAATTGGTTCTACAAATATTTCAACGATACCTCCGCAAACCATTCCTTCCTCTTCAGCATCCAGGCCAGTCATATCAACTTGCACAAGTCTGCATTCCTGATTTTCTATTGCTGATAAAGCTGATTGCCTTATATCAGCTTCCACGCATCCCCCTCCTATGGTTCCTATCATGTTGCCGTCTTTTAATACAAGCATTTTAGTTCCCACTTCCCTAGGGGCAGAACCTCTCCTGGACACAATTGTTACTATTGCCTTAGGTATGTCTTTGTATTTTTCAGATAAAATTCCATCTATTACTTCTCTTGGATATGAGCCATATCCTATTCCCTTATTTTTTACCTCTATTAATTCCGCCATAATTGAAACTGCAATTTCTTCAGGTGTTTCAGCTCCTATATTAAGTCCGATAGGAGTATAAACCTTGTCTAATTTTTCTCTTGGAATTCCCTTCTCCTCTAAATAATCCAAAACCTTTCTAACTCTTACTCTGCTGCCTATCATTCCTATATATGCATTTTCCTTTGTAATAATTTCTTCAAGGCAATCCTGGTCATGGCGGTGGCCTCTGGTTACTATAATAAAGAATGTGGACTTACTGCCTTCTATACCGCACAAAGCTTCTACAAAGGATTCACATATTACCCTATCAGCCCCTGCATTTCTTGCATTGTCGGTAAACTTGATTCTGTCATCAATTACTGTTACATGTAAGTTAAGAAGCTTGCACATTTTTATTATTGCAATAGAAATATGACCTGCTCCGCAAACAACTACATTATAGTCTTGACTAATAAATTCTACATATACTTTTTCATCTTCGAAATTTATTATTTTACTTTTCTTATCTGCAGGTATTAACTTAATTACACTATCCCAATTATATAATTCATTGTTTGTATAAACTTTTTCTCCATCTGATAAAAGAAGCTTGGCTCCTGAATTTTTCCCTGAAATAACTGTAAAAACTATATTTTCTTTGCTCTTGTCCAATTGTTGTAATAATTCAAAAAACATACTACCTCCTGAGTTTAATAAATTTTGTATTGTTTACGGGCTATAATTAAAAAATATCCTAACTTAGATTTATTTAATAGACCTCCTGTTTCAGTTACCTTTTTTAAAGATGCAGAGGATAGTCCGATAGATTATGGTTCATTAACAACTACCATAAATCATATTGTATAATATTTCAGCTTGTTTTTTCCTCCTTTCTACAGTTTGCAAAGCTTCTTTATTGTTTTTATACATATTTTCTTTATTTGAAAATCTCTCATTGATTGTAACTAACTTATCTTTATATATTAATTTGTCTGCTAAAAACACAACTTCCTTTTCAGTAATGGCTGAACTAATACTGTTTAACTCCATATGTTCTGCAACAATTTCAGAAATTTCTTCATATCCCATATCTTTTAGCCATTGAGCTCCTACTTTTGCATGGTTAGGCTTTCCTTTTGCAATATCATGAAGTAGAGCAGCTGCCACAACCTTCTTTGTGTCAATATTATTCAGTTGCCGGCATATATTCAAAGCTTCTTCCGCTACTTTTTCACAATGCCGCTTAACCTCATCCGTCATATGGAAATAGTCTTGGATTCTTCGGCACATATCAACTGTGGGATACCTTTTATCTTCATTAAATTTAAGTAAATTTAAATAATCTTTTTGCAGGTCAGCATCCATGGCTAGGCCTGGATCCTCAAATGAAATATTTTTGCACTTTTTACCCATTTTAGCTATAACGCCCTGTAATCCCATGGTACCATCATGGTCTAAAATATCTCTGAATGCCTCTTTTTTCAATAACAATGGATGACCGTTTTTTCCCATGTAGGAGGGTTGAATAATCTTAATACTTGGTGTATTGATTTCTTCTAACATTTTTTTAAGCGTAAACTGCTGAACAAAGGGACTGTCAGCTGGAGTTATGAAAAGAAGGTCCACTGTGTTTGCAATTTCCTTAATCCCCAAACATATGGAATCAAACATATGGCTAGTTTCGTAGCTTTCATTTTTTACAAAAATTATATCTTCATCTTTCAATAATTCTTTTATTTTATATCCTTGGTGTCCTATAACTATGACAATTCTGTTAATTCCTAATAGCTTGTAATTTTCAATTGTTGTTTCAATAACTGTCTTATCACCCATTGGCATCAGGGGCTTAAAGTCTTTCATACGGGAAGACATTCCTGCTGCTGCAATTAAAACACCTATTTTATACTTGTCCATAATTTCTTTCCTATTCACCATCCCTAACACTGAATTCATAGCCATTATCTGTTAATTATTCTATTACTTTTTCATAACTTTTTATTATTATGTCTCCACACTTAAGCATGTACTTACTTTCTCCATCATCAAACTTGTTTACATCTATAATATCTATAAAATCAAGGCTTCCAAATTCTTCTTCAAACCAATCGGTAAATTCATGAACCATGTCGCATTTACTTCCTCCATTTTAGCTTCTGCCTTCTCACTTATCATTATATTATATTTTCCGTCATTTTGCACTATTTCTTCGCACCAAATATCCTTCAGCATTTTTTTAACATATATTCTGTTATATACTGCCCTTCTGAAAGTGTAGTATTTTTATTAGTGAGTAATACAAAAAAATCACTTCCTCTGGTAAATTTTTAAGTTTTTCTATGTAGGGAAGTGATGGCATAATCATGTCTCTGTTGAACATGAGTTTCTTCAACTTAGCATTAGAAAGTTCTACATTTTGATACTATAATTATATATAAGTTCCATTGAAGCTTCAAGAATGTTATTGTTTACTTATATACTTTACTTTGAATCAATTTGTTAAAGAGCATTTTGGGAAACTATATAGATATACTTGCCAGATTATTGATTTTTGCTTTCCTCTTCTTCCATCTTCTTTAATCGTCTCCACAAGGTTGTAACACTTATTCCTAATTTTTCAGCCGCCAACGTTCTGTTTCCGTTAGTTTCTTTAAGAACATTTCTGATGGTTTCGTTTTCAATATGTCTTAAAACACCTTTGTTCCCATAGGGTGATGTAGACATCATAACCGATTCATCATTTTTCTTAATTAAATTTTCCAATATATCCGTTCCAAGTAAAACCTTTGTAGGAATATAGGGTATTCCCAAGGAACCGGCTAGGAATCTGTAGGTAAGGCTCAGGCCGCTAAATTCACGGGCATCAATAGTACCCTTTTCAAAAGCCTCATTAATCCTTTCCATCCTGCCGAACCTATCTAATGAGCCTCCCCCGTAGGACAGTTTCTTAACAGCGCCAACTCCTACAAGCATATCAGTTGCCATACAAACTATAGACTGATATACATTAAGCTCCTTTTTACCCTGCCTTATTAATTCACATATAAAGGCAATAGGACTTCTGGTAATCGCAAAACCACCAATTGCTATCTCTGCACCATTAGGTATTTCTCTTACGGCATCTGTTAAATTCATTATTTTACTCATATTATTTTGCCTCTACTACGGCTGAATCAGCTATTTTTGCACATCTGATGCCGCAGTTACCTCCATCTAATTCTACTGGAAGCAATTCAGGAGAAAGACCTAACTCACTTTCAATAGCACTCATAAACATATTAGCAATTGGACAGCTTAATGGTTGCGTACCCCTATCAATAAATGAATTACATATATTATAAAGACAACATTTTTTCATCTTAGCTCTGAACTCAATCTCATCTTGCCATATTTCAATATCCTCCAAGAATTTCTTTTCAACTAGCCATTTTTTTAATTCATCAATGTCATTGGCCTTTTCTCCCAGCTGGGATTTTATATAAGGAACGCCTGCTAAAGTTAATCTATATCTTGCCCCCTTGCCTCTTTCGTCATAGAATGCCTTTTGAATTTCATATAAGAGTTGATCTTTAAAATTATTTAAATCGCTCATTCCATATCCTCCTTTTAGTAATATTGCTCATTTCTATTATTCTTGGCAGTAAGCTACTCCTATTCTTCGTAGTAAGCTACTCCAAATTTTTCATTAAACACTAAATCTTTCAAAGGAATTCTAGGTCTTGGGTTGGGTATTCTTGCAGGTACTCCTATGGAAATAATAGCAAACAACTTATATTCATCGGTTATTTCGAAATATTCCTTCATTCTAAGCTCATCCCTAATATCAATACAGGGAGCAACTAACCAACATGCACCTAATCCAAGGCTTGTTACTGTCAAGAGCATGTTTTCAATAGCTGCAGATGTATCAAAGGGGGCATCCCAAACATCTTTTTTACCTAGCACTATTATGTTTATATCTGCTTCACTTACAAATGCAGAAACATTTCCGGAAGTCAATTTCTTATATGCTGCAATCTTCTTTTCTTCATCCTTAAGATCTTTAAATCTTTCCTGCATTTGCTTACTGAGAAACTCACCGGTGAATCTTCTTCCGCTACCATGTTTTCCCACGTAAGACAAGAAGTTTTTACTTTCCTGGTCCTTTACTACGATAAATCTCCATGGCTGTGCATTTTCTCCTGAAGGTGCTTGTCTTGCACTTTCCAAAATAAGTCTCAAATCTTCTTCCGTAACCTTTTCATCAGTGTACTTTCTAATACTCCTGCGGTCTTTAATAACTTGAAAGAATGTGTCTTTTTTGTCTTGCATACTGCACTCTCCTTTACATATTTTTATATCATCACATAATCTAAGGATTATGTAAACGTTTCCCGATTTGATATCGTTTTCCTGCCTTTCTGATTATTGGGTAAATTTCTGAGATTTTTACTTGCACCTATTTATTATGCAAATTAAGTGCCATACAAGGTTCATTTTTTTATAAAAATAAACCTTGAATTACAGCACTATATCGTGAATTAAAACTTAAGAAGTATATGTTTATTTCATTTTGAAATAGAATTGTATTAAAAGTTGCATTTTAATCTTTAAAATTGAAAAGTTGTGTGAGAAAGTATATTATAGTCTTGAAATTTCATATTTATCCGCTATCTTATTTAATAATTCTACAACCTCGATGTCAATGGGAATTCCTTCCTTAATCCTCATATCCATCAAGTTGTGTTCAATCTCACCAGCCATAAATATTTCGTTATCTCCCTTGGGAGGAAGAGCTTTAATTTTATTGATTACTTTATCTACGTTACTTTTATATAGGTTAGGCTCTATAAAACTTGCAATATTTATTGCTACGAATACATGGCTGGTCTTAGCCGGACCGCTCATATCAGTAACTGTTTTAACTTCACCAGTCATGGCAGTATCCGTCAAAATACCTGTCAGTAAATCTATTATGAGAGATAATCCAGAGCCTTTAACGCCACCAATAGGAACTAAACTTCCTTTTAAGGCTTCATTTGGATCAGAGGTGGGATTACCATCCTTATCCAGCCCCCAATCCATAGGCATTTCTTTATTTTGCAATGCATACATTCGGATTTTTCCTCTAGCTACTGTTGACATGGACATGTCTAACACTATGGGCTTATTGTCTTTAGCTGGAACAGCAATAGTCAATGGATTTGTGCCAAGGAGGGGCGTCTTTGTTCCAAAAGGAGCGATTGCCGGTGAAGAATTAGTAATTACTAGACCAATCATGTCCTTTTCCAATGCCATCATAGAGTAGTAGGATGCAACTCCGAAATGATTGGAATTCTTTACCGCTACCATTCCGATACCATACAAACTTGCTATATCCATGGCCTTTTTCATAGCCTTGTAACCTGCAATTTGTCCCATACCATTATCTGCATCCAACAAAGAAACTGCCGCTGCCTGATTGTTGGTAAACTCCATGACAGCATTCTTGTTTATAAGACCTTTTTCCATCCTTTCAACGTAAGTAGGAAGCCTTACGATGCCATGGGAAGTAATATTTCTCATTTCCGCAAAAAGCAATGTGTCACTTATAATTTCAGCATCCCTTGAGTTAAAACCGGCTTTGATAAGGATGTTTATACAAAACTCATTCAGTACATCAATATCATATAATATTGGTCTGTCCACAATACCACCTCATTACACTGAATTTTATATTACAGTTGTGCCACTCCCGTGTCTCTTGCGGTCTGTGCAACTGCCTTCGCAACAGCTGGTCTCACTCTTTCATCAAAAGGCATGGGTATAATATAGTCTTCTGTAAGTTCTTCATCAGAAATAAGTTGTGCCAAAGCTTCAGCTGCTGCTATTTTCATTTCTTCATTAATTGTTTTTGCCCTGACATCAAAGGCGCCTCTGAATATTCCAGGAAAGGCAAGTACATTGTTTATTTGGTTAGGATAGTCGCTTCTACCAGTACCAACAACTTTAGCTCCAGCCTTTTTAGCTAATTCTGGATCTATTTCAGGAACTGGATTAGCCATTGCAAATATTATAGGATCCTTATTCATGCTTCTAACCATTTCTTCCGTAACTATATTTGCTTCCGACACACCTATAAATACGTCAGAACCTACAAGGGCATCGGCTAAAGTTCCTTGCTTATTATTTTTATTGGTAATCTCTGCTAATTCTTCTTTAGCCCAATTCATTCCTTTTTCTCTGCCCTTATAAATTATTCCTGTTCTATCTACAAGTAATAAATCCTTAACTCCTACATTAAGAATTATTTTTGCTATGGCAACACCTGCTGATCCAGCACCGTTAATTACCACAACCAAGTCTTCCATTTTTTTGCCTGTAACCCGCAGTGCATTCATTAATCCTGCCAAAGTTATTATTGCGGTACCGTGCTGATCATCATGGAAAACAGGAATTGATAGTCTTTCCTTAAGTTTATTTTCAATTTCAAAACATCTGGGAGCAGAAATATCCTCCAAGTTAATTCCCCCGAACACCGGCTCGATCATTTCTACTATTTTAACTATTTCATCTGGATCCTTTGTTTTAACACATATAGGAAAGGAATCCACACCACCGAACTCTTTAAATAAAACAGATTTTCCTTCCATAACTGGAATGGCCGCATAAGGTCCTATATCCCCTAGTCCCAGTACAGCGGAACCATCTGAAATTACCGCTACTAAGTTTCCTTTTGATGTATAGTCGTAAACAGCATTTACATCTTTATCTATTTCCTTGCAGGGTTCGGCAACACCAGGAGTGTAGGCTAAACTTAAACTTTCTTTATCCTTTACAGCTACCTTGCTCATTATATTTAATTTTCCCTGATTATCCTTGTGTAATTTTAATGCACTATCTCTTAATGACATATCATACCTTCCTTATACTATTTTGTATTTTTCTTTACCTATTCTATACAGGTCATTACCTTCCCTGTCAATTACTACGGTAACCGGAAAATTTTCAACTCTTAATTTATATATTGCTTCTGCTCCTAAGTCGGGAAATGCTATTACTTCAGACTCTTTTATAGCTTCCGCAAGTAATGCTCCTGCTCCACCTATGGCAGCAAAATAAACACAGTTGTATTTTCTTATTGCATCTACTACCTCCTTATTCCTGAGTCCCTTTCCGATCATTCCTTTTAATCCATGTTTCATTAATAAGGGGGCATATGCATCCATTCTGCCGCTAGTAGTGGGACCTGCGGAACCAATTACCTGTCCTGGTTTTGCTGGGCAAGGGCCTACATGGTAAATAGTCTGATTTTCAATGTCCATGGGAAGTCTTTCTCCCTTTCTAATTAATTCCACCAACCTTTTATGAGCCGCATCACGACCTGTATATATAATTCCGTTCAATAATACCCTGTCCCCTGCTTTAAGTTCATTTATTACTTCATCCGTTAAGGGAGTGTTTATTATTTTAGACATGTGCCACCTCCTAAATAATTGCTTCCTGATGCCTTGCCACATGGCACTGAATATTAATAGCAACAGGCATGCTTGCTATATGGGCCGGGAAAGTTTCAATGTTTACCGCCAAAGCAGTAGTCCTTCCCCCAAATCCCTGAGGACCTATACCTAATTTATTAATTTCTTCAAGTAATTCTTTTTCCAACTTGGCTATCTCAGGATTAGGATTATGTTGGCCGACAGTCCTTAGCAAGGCTTCTTTAGCAATTAAGGTAGTTTTTTCTATGGTACCTCCTATACCTATTCCCACAATAATCGGAGGACAAGGATTTGAACCAGCCTTATCAACGGTATCAATAACAAATTTCTTTATTCCTTCCACTCCATCTGAAGGTTTAAGCATGGCTAAAGCACTCATGTTCTCACTCCCGCCGCCCTTTGGTGCCAAAATGATCTTTACTTTATCCCCAGCTACTATCTTTGCATGTATTATTGCAGGAGTATTGTCCCCAGTATTTTTTCTTACAAGGAAGGGATCATCTACCGCTGACTTTCTCAAATATCCATTTTTGTATCCTCGCCTTACCCCTTCATTAATGGCCTCGTTTAAATCTCCTCCCGTTAATCGAACATCCTGACCTAATTCCAAAAAAATTACTGCAAGTCCTGTATCCTGACAAATAGGAACCTGGGTTCTTCTTGCTATTTCCTGATTTTTTAATATGTCTTGCAAAATTTCCTTCGCAAGGGGAGATTCCTCTTTTTTTAATGAATCCTGCAAAGCTTCTTTTACATCCTCAGGAAGATAATAATTCGATTCTATACAGAGCCTTTCTATAACATTCGCTATTTCTTTGACATTTACTTCTCTCATCTTCCCACATCCTTCCGGCATATATTAAATTATAACTCTCCCGTGCTTATATAATAAACACAGGAGAGGAAAAAACTAGTCTGCTACTTGAGGGCTTCCTTCTCCGGCTTTCAATTGGATTGCTTCCGGATAGTATCTACGAACCATTTCAATTACTATTGATGCCTGTCTTGCCATGTCTATTCCATTTTGAGCTGTTGTTAGTTGACCGTGACCACCAACACAAGAGTTACCGGTCTTTAGGTATACAGGTGCACAGCAACGAACCATTTCAGGTGCTTCATAAACACGGATAAATCCGCCTGATCCGGGAGGATTGTCTGTATGTAAATCTAGGGGTACATCCACAGCCTGTCTTAAAGCTGCTAACATTGGAAGGGTTAGGTCTCTTACAGGGTTAATTGAGTCAGCTCCTAATCTTTCTAACAATTTAAAGCTTGCAGGATTTCCTTGTCCGTTGTGGGCAGAGTTTTTAAATTCCATGTCTGCAGGAAGTTCTCCAGCCTTTCTAGCTTCATTTAATACCCATAATAAACCTTCATCATAAACTATAAGTCCTCTTATACCTGCTTCAGCAATACGTTTTGCATCTTCGATAGCTCTAGCAACTTGTTCCTGTCCTCTAAGTCTGTAAGCAATAACTCTTCCCTGTTCGCTCATACGAGTGGCACTAGTGTCGTAAGCTGCCCTAGGTCCTATGGAAATATTTAATCCTGCACCGTGAGCTTTACAAATTGCAGCATACTCTTTTAATTCTGAAAAGGTGTGGCGAAAAGCACCGTAAGTTTCATCAACTCTGTTAATTTGAATTCCCAATCTTTCTGCCTCTTCGATTAAAGCTTTGCAAGCTACAGCAGTATTAATAGTAGGAACTTCTATTCCGAAATGAGCTCCGCTGGGGAATCTTTTTTCGGAAGTAGGTAAATCATACGCATCACCTTTTGGTAATCCTATACTGGCTAAAAATTCTCTCGTTTTTTCCATCATTTTTGGTAATCCTCCATAATCTTTTTAGTAGTAATCAAGCTTGAATTATAAATGCATATGCCATTCCGGACTTGGCACTAATATTTATTTGAAAATATTTAGAGCAATTACCATGCCAATTTCTTAAATAATTATAAAAAATATTTTCGAAAAAGAATAAATAGTTTAATTTCAATCATTTTCATATGAAATACTTTCATACTTTTGTGCAGATTATATATTTCAGGAGCCATCTTAGGTTTACATTCTTTTCAATTTGAAATGCTTGAAAACAATTTGAAAGAATTTTGAAATGTCCAATGATAATTTATTTTTAATATATATTGTAATAATTTTCTTTTTGTGTTAAATTAAAAGTATCTAAGCTTAAGGATTTTTTCTAAGAGCAAGGAGTAAATTTTATATTAAATTTATTATTCCTTGTCGTGCAAGGAATTTTTTTGTTAAGGAGTGTTTATGGATAAAAGAATCGGCGTTATAGGCATCGTAATTGAAGATTTGACCAATATTTCAGAAGTCAACAACCTTCTTCATGAATATTCCGAAATAATTATTGGAAGAATGGGTGTTCCTTACAAGGAAAGAGGAGTTAATGTTATTTCCCTCATTGTTGACGGTACCACCGATCAAATAGGAGCTCTTAGCGGAAAATTAGGTAAGCTTAAAGGACTTAGCGTTAAAAGCGCTTTGTCAAAAAAATTAATAGGAGGCAAAAATGAAAAAAATTAGTTTATTATTAGTAATTGTCTTGGTATTAAGCTTATTTGCAGGCTGCAGCAATGAAACTCCGGATAATGGCTCTGAACCTGAAAACATCCCGGAAGAAGTGGTTGAACCTGAAGCTTCAGAATCCGAAGATAACGAGCCTGTTAATGTAACTATAGCAGGATTAAAAGGCCCTACTTCTATAGGTATGATTAAAATGATTGATGAAGTAGCTCTCAACAGCGATAAGTACAAGGTGGAATATATTGCAGAAAGTGCACCAGATTCACTTACGGGCAAAATTATAAACGGTCAAATCCAAATATCTTCAGTACCAATAAATTTAGCATCTGTCTTATACAATAAAACAGAAGGTGCAGTACAAATAATGGCGGTTAATACCATAGGTAATTTATACATAGTAGGTAGCGAAGACATTAGTTCAGTAGATGAATTAGAAGGTAAAACCTTGGCCATAAGTGCGAAAGGTTCCACCCCTGATTATGCCATGAACTATATTTTAAAACAAAAGGGTCTCGATGATAAAACAGAGCTAAATTATGTTTTAGACCATCCTACTTTAGCCCAATCGGTAATAGCAGAAGATACTAAGGTAGCATTGTTACCCCAGCCTTTCGTGACACAGGTTATGATGAAAAACGAAAATGTTAAAATGTTAATAGATTTAAACGAATCCTGGAAAGGTGTAACAGCCGGAGAAAGCGAGTTAATTACAGGATGTATAATCGTAAATAAAGAGTTTGCTATGAACAACAAGGAGTTCGTTAGTAAATTTCTAAAAGAATACGAAGAGTCTGTAAACTGGGTTTTAGAAAATCCAAAGGATGCATCCTTGTTAGTTGAAAAACATGAAATTATGCCCAGTGCACCCTTAGTTGAAAGAGCAATACCCTACTGCGGCATAACATTTAAAAAAGCTTCGGATATAAAAGAAAGTTTAAACAGCTTTTATAAAATCTTATTCGATTCTAACCCAGCCTCAATAGGAGGAAGTATGCCGGATGAAGAATTCTATTATACGGAATAAAAACAAACTATTAATTATATTATTTTGGATATTAATATGGGAGGTACTATCTCTGATAGTTAATCAGGAGATTTATCTCCCATCTCCTACTAGTACCTTTTCTGCTCTTTTAAATCTTCTATGCGAAAAGGAAACGTATATTACTATTTTTTACAGCACCTACAGAACTTTGACAGGATTTTTCATTTCTTGCGCTACAGGAATTATACTAGGATATATTTGCGGCATAAATAAGTTTTTTTACAATCTGTTAAATCCCTTGGTAGTAATTATTCGCACAATTCCGGTAATGTCTATAATAATAATTGCAATTATGTGGTTCAGAGACACTAATGTTCCAATTTTTGTAGCTTTCCTTATGTGTTTCCCCATAATCTGGACTAATACGGTGACAGGAATAATTTCTACGGATATTAAAATTTTGCAAATGTGCCGTGTATATAAAATAAGGAAGATAAGAATTATTAAATCTGTATACTTTTACTCTGCTCTTCCCTATATAAAATCCGCCATGATTTCAGCCTTAGGAATAGGATGGAAAGTAACTTCTGCTGCTGAAGTACTAAGTCTTCCCAAATACTCCATAGGCCGTTTTTTGTATGATTCAAAAGTATACCTTGAAATTCCAAGCTTATTCGCCTGGACAATAATTATAATATTTTTGAGTTTTATTTTCGAAAACCTATTAAAAGTATTATTTAAGGGGAGAGTAGTATGATTAAACTTATAAACATTTCAAAGAAATATAATGATTTAGAATTGTTAAGAGATTTCAACATTTCTTTTGAAAGGAACAAAATAACGTGTTTATTCGGTCCTTCCGGAGTGGGAAAGACAACAATAGCCAACATTGTAGCAGGAATAGTACCCATAGATAAGGGGCGGATAGAAGGGATTGAGAATTCATTATTATCCTATGTATTTCAGGAACCACGTCTTCTCAATTGGTACAGTGTATACGATAACTTAGATTTCGTACTAAAAGATGTTTACCCTTCCGATAAAAGGGTAAGTATAATAAACAACTACCTAAGTATGGTTGAATTATTAGAATATAAAAATTTTAAGATCGATGCCCTTAGCGGTGGCATGGAACAAAGAGTATCATTGGCAAGAGCCTTTGCCTATCCTTCCGACATACTTATAATGGATGAACCTTTTAAGGGACTCGATTATAAACTTAAACAGGAAATGATTTCTCTTTTCAAATCCATGTGGCAAAAAAGCAAGAGAACTGTAATATTTATAACTCACCAGGTAGATGAAGCTATAATTCTATCCCATACAATTTACAAGCTGAAAAACAGACCCATTGATATAGTAAACAAAATAAATGTAAATAATAATATAGAAGAAATAAAAAATTTACTTTTAACTTAAGCAATATTGTGAAATAAGGGGGTGCACCATGAATATTGAAATTACAGACAGAGCTAAGGAAAAGCTTCAATTGATGAAGGACAATAATGTACCCATAGCCTTGACCAGGTATCCAGTAGGGTGCTCTAGTTTCAAATATAAAATCGTTTCCATAAAACCATCTAACAGGGATAAGGTATACAATGTTGACGGATTCGATATAACTGTAACTGATGACAGCGAATTTAAATTAAAGGGCGCCAAAATTGATTATGGTGGTTTGATTAAAGATTTTATTGTAACTCCTAAATTTTAATATTAACAAAATTAACCTGCCAAGAGGCAGGTTAATTTTAATCGTACAAAATAACTAACAACAAGAAGAAAAACAGCAGTGTATCTAATTCAATATCACAATCACCATTACATACAATTGCAACTAGTAGCAAAAAGAAAAACAATAATGAAGAATCAATTCCTCTATCCCCTAAAATGCCATCTCGTTTACAGTCTCGATCTCTTCTTCCTGTATCACCGCGTACCCTTCCGCAATCACTTTGAGTATTTACAGTATCACTAACCTCTACAATATCTTTAGGTTTATTGCACTCCATAATTACCTCCTATATAGAAATATGCATTTTTTTATTTATTATATTCACCTAGAAAATTTATGTTAATGAATGTATTTTCAACTATTTTTGAATTTGTGCATAATTTAGAATTTTTTTGAAATAATATCTTATATATTAAATTTAAGGAGGATAATTAATTGGATAAATTTGCATTAGTATTAGTTATAATCGGAGCTATTAATTGGGGGCTAATTGCATTATTTCAGTTTGACTTAGTTGCAGCTATATTCGGTGGCCAAATGGCAATGTTTAGCCGCTTAGTTTATGGTTTAGTAGGATTAGCTGGTCTGTATTGCATAACATTATTATTTAATGAAAGAGAAAGAGTGGATTAATTATTCCTAACCCAAGACTTCGACCGACAGGTAGGAGGAACCTACGATTGAATAAAAAGAAATCAAAAAGACAATCATTTTGATTGTCTTCTTTAGTTTTATTATTCTCCTGCTATTGCCAAGCTTTTGACCTTTAAGGAAGGGGAACCTATATATGCTTCTCCAGGCAAACCGAATTTTAAATCGCTGCCTACTTCTTCTATATTTTTAATCATTTCAAAATAATTTCCTGAAACTATTATTTGTTCAACAGGTCTTACAATTTTACCTTCTTCTATTAAGTATCCCAAAGCCGCCAAGGAAAAGTCCCCCGATACGGAATTTAGCCCCGAATGAAGTCCCTGTAATTCAGTTATCATAATAGCTTTATCGCTACTCTTTATTATCTCTTCCAAGGTTTTTTCGCCTTTTTCCACATAGAAATTGGAAGGGGCAATACTAATTGATGATTTATAGGAGCCCTTGCTGGCATTTCCCGTTGTTTCAACTCCATCTTTCCTTGCTGTTTTTAGATTATGCAAGTATGTTTTTAGAACACCTTTGTCAATAACTTTCTTATACTTACAGGCAACTCCTTCCCCATCAAAGGACCTGCTTGCCAAGCCTCCCTCCATGTAGGGATCGTCTATCAAGGTGAATCTTTCACTTGCTATTTTTTCATTTAACTTTCCTTTTAACAGAGAAAGATTTTTTTGTACTGCTTCAGCAGAAAATATTCCCGTAAATGCCTCCAGCAAGTCCGCTGCTGCAGAATTTCTTAAAATTACAGGATAGTTACCAGATTTTACCGACTTGGCTCCTAAGAGGCCTATCGCCTCCTCTACGGCTTCTTTAGCAATTTCTTTTACATTAAATTTATAAAAATCATTGCCTGTACGATAGGCCATACCCGTCTTAATATCATTCCCTTCCTTGGCATCAACCACAATGTAGGTATAGGCAATGTTGCTTTTATCATGGAGATACAATCCCTTAGTATTAGACATTATTACTTCTCCATATCCATCGCCATAAACACAAGTTTTTACAGAAGATATTCTTTTATCAATTTTATAGGCTTCTTCTTCAAGACTCTTAACAAATTTTATTTTATCTTCTTCTTTTACATTAGACAGCTCTGTGTTAAATGAATCCACTTTCTTGTATTCTTTTGAACCTTCGAAGATAACTTCCTCGTCATCGGAATCAATTATAGTGGCATTTTCCACAACATTATTAACTAATTGCTCAATAGATGTTTCATCTACTTTCTCCGTATAGGAATATCCCATTTTCCCCTTGTATACTCCCCTTAAAGAAAGTCCTTCACTTTCAGAAAGGCTGTAGCCGTCTAATTCTTTTTGAAATACTTTTAGCGAAAGGCTGTTACCGGCGGAATAATAAACTTCCATATCTGTAAGGCCTTTCTTTTTACCTTCTGAGAATATTTTTTCAATTAATGATTTCATTTCCATTAAACTTCACCTTCCCTTCCCCCAACAGTTATTTCTGAAACCCTTATCATAGGCTGACCTACGTTTGCTGGAATACTTCCACTTACAGAGCCGCACATTCCCTGGCTTAACTGTAAATTATTTCCTACCATGTCTATTTTATTAAGTACTTCAGTTCCCTTGCCTATTAAAGTCGCACCTCTTACAGGTTCTTTTATTTTACCATTTTCGACCAAGTAGCCTTCCATTACAGCAAAGTTGAATTCTCCCGTACTTGGATTCACGGAACCTCCTCCCATGTACTTGGCATAGAGACCTTTTTCCGTATTGGCAATAATTTCTTCGGGAGTAGATTCTCCTGCATCTATATATGTATTGGACATACGGGATGTAGGTGCAAATCTGTAGGATTGCCTTCTGGATGAACCAGTTACATCCATATTCATTCTTCTTCCATTTAACTTATCTACCATGTATCCCTTGAGTATACCCTTTTCAATAAGTACATTTTTCCTTGAAGGAGTTCCTTCATCGTCTATAGAATAAGAACCCCACTCACCTGGTATTGAACCATCATCAATGGCAGTTACTAAAGGAGATGCTATTTGTTCCCCTATTTTTCCTGCAAATACAGACAGACCCTTTGCAACAGATGTAGCTTCCAATCCGTGGCCACAGGCTTCATGAAAAATTACACCACCAAATCCGTTATCAATAATTACAGGCATTTTTCCGCTGGGGCTGTACTTTGCATTTATCATAGTTACCGCAATTCTTGATGCTTCCTTTGCATAATGGTCAATATCCAAATTTTCAAAAAACTCATAACCCTTACTTGCCCCCGGTCCGAAATATCCAGACTGCATCTCTCCATTTTTGCTGGCTACTGACGAAATACCAAGTCTGGAACGGACACGGGTATCTTCTTTCCATAACCCTTCAGAATTTGCAACCATTATATTTTGTATGTAATCTGTATAATTAACTGTAACCTGAGTTATTAACTCATCATAGTTAAAAGCAATATCATATACCTTCCGCATAAGTTGAACTTTTTTTGTTTTTTCTACTGTGGATGGGTCTATTTGAATAGTATTAATTTTTTTTACATCCGACTTAATAAGATTTATTGTAATATCGCCAGAAATTCCTTCTATTGCTGCAGCAGCTTTTTTCGCTGTCTCTATAAGGGTTTCTCTGTCTGATTTATTGGTATAGGCATAAACACTGTTAAATCCTTTGAAGATGCGTATCCCAACACCATAATCCCTTCCGGATACAGTACTTTCTACTTTACCTCCAATCATAACAATTCCGTTATTAGTTCTGTCTTCTACAAATATTTCAGCAAAATCACCACCTGTAGATAAGGCAGCTGTTAATATATCTTCAATTAATTGCTTATTTAACACATTCTCACTCCTTTTATCGTAATATAAATATTTTACCATAATTTCCTTAAAGTATTAATAAATTTTTAAATAAAAGAGGAGACCTTCGTCTCCCCTAGGCTGCTAAATCCCTTTTTATTTTCCTTTAGGGATTATATTAATTTAATTCTATGATATACTTTCTTTCCTTTTCTAATCATAAGTTTTCCTTCTTCAAAATCAGTTTCCGTAACGGTGGCTCCTATATCCTCCACTATTTCATCATTTACTGAAACCCCTGACTGTTCTATCAATCTTCTTCCTTCACTCTTTGACTTGATTAAACCAGCCTTAACCATGAGATCAATTACAGTCATACCTTCCCCTAGTTCAGCCTTGCTTATTTCTGTAGTAGGAACATTTTCTGAATCGGCTCCTCCTCCGAACAAGGCCTTAGCAGCTTCTTGAGCTTTTCTTGCATCTTCTTCCGAATGAATAAGTTTAGTTACTTCAAATGCTAAAACTTCCTTTGCCTTATTTATTTCAGCACCTTCTAATGCTCCCAATCTCCTTACTTCATCCATGGGCAGGTATGTAAGAAGAGCCAAACATTTTTCCACATCCTCATCATCAATATTTCTCCAGTACTGATAGAATTCATATGGACTGGTTTTATTTCTGTCCAGCCATAGGGCTCCTTTTTCCGTCTTGCCCATTTTCTTGCCTTCTTTGTTTGTTAGAAGAGAGAAGGTCATTCCATATGCTTGTTTTCCAGCTTTTTTCCTAATTAGTTCAACTCCAGCAATAATATTTGACCACTGGTCGTTTCCTCCAAACTGCATCTTACAATCGTATTTTTGATTCAATACATAGAAGTCATAAGCCTGCATGAGCATGTATCCAAATTCAAAAAATGTTAGTCCCTGTTCCATTCTATTTTTATAGCACTCAGCTGCAATCATTCTGTTTACAGAAAAATGGACCCCCACTTCCCTCATGAATTCAAGATAATTTAAAGGTAAAAGCCACTCTGAATTCCTGGGCATAATGGCCTTTCCTTCTGAAAAATCCAAAAATTTCTCAAATACCTTCTTAAAGTTTTCTGCATTTTTAGTTATAGTATCAAAGGACATAATGGAACGCATACCCGTTCTGTCGCTGGGGTCACCTATCATTGTAGTCCCATCTCCTAAGAGGGCTATAGGCTTGTGACCATATTGCTGCATAATGGACATAACCATTATTTGAATATAGTGACCAATGTGGAGACTGTCTGCAGTAGGGTCAAAACCTATATAAAATGTTACAGACTCCTTTCCTAATAACTCCCTTATTTCTTCTTCATGAGTACATTGTTCTATATAACCTCTTTCTTTTAGTACATCAAAAACATTTCTTTTTTCCATTGTACCTCCTCCAAAATATTATTCCTTATGTATTATAGATTAGAATAGGGGTAATGTTATAGAAAAGGGCTATCCCATCCAAAGGACGAGATAACCCGTGGTACCACCTTAATTCGCTACTGCCTCTTCCTGATATAACGGTCAGATAAGCCGCCGTACTTTTCATACAGAACTCCGGAATCGTATTTCACATTTTGTACTGCTAACCTCTCACCAACCGGTCAGCTCTCTGAATTGTAACCAAAATGTTACTTAAGTTCCTTCATAGTTATAGTAGTATTATAGTTCGAATAATAATATAATTTTGTAATGTTGTCAAGATATTAATAATTCTGTGTTAAAATCATCCGCTCCATACAAATAAATCCTAATTCCTTAAAGCTTTATTAAGTATTATTGAAAAAGGGCTTTAATTCCTTAATAAAGATGTATTAATTTCTATTTATTGCAAAATAGTGTAATATAATTGTGAGATCTGGAAGCTTAAGAAGTTATTGTGTGTTTTTTTCCCCATATTCTGATGCTATAATTTCCATATTGAAAAACTCATTAACATGTTCTAAGAGTTTCAAAGAGGCAGGGCCTACCTGCTTCCCAAAAAATCTAAAGACTAAGAGGAGTGTATTATGAAAAAAAGAATTATAGCATTAACATTAACAGCAGCATTAGCCTTATCATCCACATCTGCTTTTGCGGCAACTACAAATTGTACAAGGGTAAATAATAAATATTACAATAGCTTTTTTGGAAACAGCATAAATAAGAATGCAAAAACAGATCAGTACAAAATAGTTATAAATGGAAAAGAAACTAATTTAAAAGATATTGATTGGAAATCTATATTAAAGAAGGCAGCACCTGCTTATAAAGCAGAAAAACCTGTTGAAGTAGCTGAAGAACCTACTACACCTATTGAAGTTAAAGAACCAGCTGCACCTGTTGAAAAACCAACTACTCCAGTCGAAGAATCAACTCCAGTTGAAAAGCCAGTAGCTCCTGCTGAGAAAGTAGAAGTACCTGTTGAAAATAATACAACAGTTTCTTCATCAGATTTAACCTATGAACAAAAAGTTGTAGAACTTGTAAATATAGAAAGACAAAAAGCCGGCTTACCAACGCTGACTATGGACGATGCAATTTCCAACGTGGCAAGAGCCAAGTCAAAAGACATGGCAGTTAACAACTATTTTGCCCACCAGTCACCTACTTATGGAAGTGCTGGAGACATGTTAAGACAATTTGGAATTAGATGGTCAGCATGGGGAGAAAACATTGCATACGGTCAAAGAACACCAGAAATTGTAGTAAATGCATGGATGAACTCTCCAGGCCATAGAGCAAATATCCTTTCACCTAATTTCTCAAAAATTGGAGTTGGATATGTAACAAACTCAAATGGAACACCTTACTGGACACAAATCTTTACGAACTAAATTAAACCCAAATAAAACGCTTAGAACCCACCATTGAGTTTCTAAGCGTTCATTATTTTACCTACCTACTGACTACAAATTTCCTATAACCTTTTTATTATAATTTTTTACAGTCTCTTTCTCTTCTATTTTTGCATACATATTTGCTAAAATTGCCCCAGATATATTGTGCCATACACTGAACACAGCCCCTGGAATCGTTGCTAATGGATATTGGGCAAAAGATGTAGCTGCTAAGGAAGTTGCCAATCCTGAATTTTGCATCCCTACTTCTATTGATATAGCTTTTCTTTTAGGTAAACTCATACCAAAAGCTTTGCTTGCAATATAACCTGTTGCATACCCAAGAAGGTTGTGTAATATTACTACTCCAATTATTAATAAACCACTGGTCATTATTCTTGCAGAGTTGGCGGAAACAACGGAAGCTACAATGGCTACTATTGCAACAACAGAAACTAAGGGTAGTACTTTAATAAACCTTTCCGTTATTTCTCCAAAGAATTTATTAATTACAAAACCTAAACCTATTGGCAGTATAACAACCTTTATTATTGATAAAAACATGCTCATAACATTAACTTCCACTGTTGCCCCTATTAGCAGTTTAGTTAAAAAGGGTGTCAGTATGGGGGCAAATATGGTTGAAAAGCTGGTCATTGTAACTGAAAGGGCTACATCTCCTTTAGCTAAGTAGGTCATGACATTTGAAGATGTTCCACCAGGACAAGTTCCCACAAGAACTACACCTACAGCTAATTCCGGGGGTAATCTAAATACCTTTACTAGAAGAAATGCTATTGCTGGCATTAATATAAATTGAGTGCAAAATCCTATTACTACATCTGTAGGTCTGCTTAATATAAGTTTAAAGTCCTCAAATTTAAGGGTTAACCCCATTCCAAACATAACTACCATCAACAGTGGATTTATATAGGACGTCTTTATCCATGTAAATGTTGTTGGTACGAAAAGTGATATTGCCGCTATGACAAGTACTATTCCTGCCATATATTTTCCTGCTAAACTGCTTAATTTTTCTAAAAATTTCATCTTTCTCCTCCATTTATTTATTATTTTTAGGAACTTCCAATACAGCTCCCCTATTTCCCGATGTTACTAATTCTGCATATCTTGCCAGGTAGCCGGTGGTTATTTTAGGCTCTCTTGGTTTCCAGTTTTTCCTTCTTCTTTCTAACTCCTCATCAGAAACAACAAAATCTATTTTATTTCTATTAATATCTATTTTTATAATATCTCCCTCTTCAACTAAAGAAATATTACCTCCTACTGCTGCTTCAGGTGAAACATGTCCAATAGATGCTCCCCGGGTGGCTCCCGAGAAACGGCCATCCGTTATTAGAGCAACACTTTCTCCTAATCCTCTTCCAATAATTGCCGATGTAGGATTTAGCATTTCTCTCATACCAGGGCCTCCCTTCGGTCCTTCGTAACGTATTACAACTACATCTCCAGGAACAATTTTTCCTTCGTTTATTGCTTTTATGGCATCTTCTTCACAGTCAAAAACCCTTGCAGGTCCTTCATGTACCATCATTTCAGGTGCAACAGCTGAACACTTAACAACACAGGTATCGGGAGCTAAGTTTCCTCTTAATACCGCTATACCTCCTGTTTCACTGTAGGGATTGTCAATGGGTCTTATTACTTCAGGATTTGTATTCACACATCCTTTAATATTTTCACCTACTGTCAGTCCGGTACATGTAAGCACGTCTAAATAGAGTAGGTCCTTTTTGCTTAATTCATTCATTACAGCATATACACCACCTGCTTCATCTAAGTCTTCCATAAAAGTATTTCCTGCTGGTGCAAGGTGACACAGGTTGGGGGTTTTCGCACTTATTTCATTGGCAATGTCCAAGTTTAACTCTATTCCCGCTTCATGGGCTATGGCAGGTAAGTGAAGGATACTGTTTGTACTGCAACCTAAAGCCATATCTACTGTCAATGCATTTAAAAATGCTTCCTTAGTCATTATATCTCTTGGTTTTATATCTTTTTCAAACAGCTCCATTACTTTCATACCAGCATATTTTGCAAGTTTAATTCTTTCCGAATAAACTGCAGGAATTGTACCATTTCCCTTTAATCCCATACCAAGGGCTTCTGTCAAACAATTCATACTGTTGGCAGTATACATGCCCGAACAGGAACCACAAGTGGGGCATGCTTTATTTTCATATTCTTCAAGTTCTTCCATTGAGATTTTACCTGCATTGTATGCTCCAACTGCTTCAAACATAT
This sequence comes from Tissierellia bacterium, assembly GCA_012843025.1. Taxonomy (GTDB): domain Bacteria; phylum Bacillota; class Clostridia; order Tissierellales; family Sedimentibacteraceae; genus Sedimentibacter. Next base: position 62,337 of record DURT01000011.1, read on the forward strand.
CTGAAAGGCAAGTCCTCTTACCATTCATTCTACCTGCCAACATGGGACCACCACTTACAAAGATTGTTGGCACATTTACTCTTGCGGCAGCCATTAATAAACCGGGTACATTTTTATCACAGTTAGGAACCATTACCAAGGCATCAAATTGATGGGCCAATGCCATTGCTTCTGTAGAATCTGCAATCAGCTCCCTGGTAGCCAATGAATACTTCATTCCCGTATGTCCCATTGCAATACCATCGCATACAGCAATTGCCGGAAAGACTACGGGAGTTCCTCCTGCCATTGCTACTCCCATTTTTACTGCATCCACAATTTTGTCCAAGTTCATATGTCCCGGAACTATTTCATTGTATGAACTTACAATTCCTACAATGGGTTTGTTTAATTCCTCTCTGGTATAACCTAAGGCATTAAACAATGAGCGATGAGGTGCTTGCTGCACTCCTTTTTTAACTGAATTACTTCTCATACTTTCCTCCTTATATATAATTTCTTTTTTCACTACATTGCTTTCCCTATCACTTGAAGGCTGCATAAGACCTACTCGAACAAATAGGGTTAGGGCTATAAAAAAAACCTTTCGTCTCTATATACATACAGATGTATATAGGGACGAAAGGTCTTTCCGTGGTACCACCCTATTTTACGATACAAAAAAATCGCCTCCTTCAAGTCGAAAAAACATATCCATATAGTTTTTTGAACTCTATCCTTGTAACGCAGGAATACGTCCTTGCTTACTTAATTCAGCTCGGAAGCTCAGGAGTGATCATTATACTTCATACCATCGGTTCACACCAACCACCGACTCTCTTTAGATACTTCCAAGTACTTTTGTCTCCGTCAACGCTTATAGGCTTATATATTTTCCTCATTATAACCATAAACTCTTAGCTTGTCAACCAGTTTTTTTATAGTACGCATTAATGCAACTTGTTTTTAGAAAGTTGTAATTTGCTTCATATGAAAAAATTATTTTTAACTTTGTTGAAATTCTATCAAGCTCAACTTGCAGACTCCTGCATAAAAAGTGGACTCTTTGCAAGTTTTTCTATTTTTTTTGAAACTTTTACTTTACAAATTGCATTTTAAATGTTATAATAAGCAATAATCACAAATAGGAGGTAGACACATGGCAATTCCAATGAAAGATATCAGGGATGTAGTTGCAAAAATGAAATTCAGTAAATGTGGCACCATTACTTGCATATATAATATTGATGGAAAATGCAGTCAAAGCGAATGTGAACTCCATGAAAGAGGATTGAAACAAGAGGAAGATTAAGGAGAAGGGTCTCTTATGATAAAATTGAATATAAAAGTGTGAAGCGAAAGAAAGCTGGCGGTTTTCTTTCGTTTTTTATTGTCAAGGTCTATAACACAATAGCATTGATTCCCTTGTTGGGTAGGGTTCCTTGTCCATAATATATAGGGGGACAGTTTTTACCGGTACCTAGTAAGCCAATAAAAACCGTCCCCTATTGTTTATTCTACAAATATATTTTCAGATATTCCAGCCTTTTCTATAATTCTTTTTATATGAGGTTTAACCTTTATAAAGGAGAAGTTAATAGCCATATTTTGTCCAGTCTCTACTAACTTGTCCAAGGCATTTAACCCTGTAGCATCGATAAGAATAACTTTATTAAAATCTAATATTACCAATTCTGCTTGATTGGTCAGTTTCTTTTCTAATTCTTTTATGCTATGAGCAAACCCAAAGAATAATGGGCCGTCAATTTCATAGGTAATTATAGTCTTTTGCTCCTTTAATGGTTCATGCTCTCTTACTTCCTGAATGCTGCTTACCCTGATCATACGAACGGTAAAAAGCATTGATGCTAAAAACACACTGGATATTATTGCAATTGAAAGGTCTAAAATCACTGTAAGGATGAAAGTAATAAGCATAATTAACAGGTCTGCTATGGGTGCTCTTATCATCTTTTTTATGCCTTTCCATTCTACCATATTAAAGGAAACTATGAAAAGAACGGCTGATAGAGCAGTCATAGGAACCATACTTAAAAAAGGCATTAAAACTAAGTTGCAAATCATAATCACCAAAGAATGAACTAAGCCTGATAGGGGGGTTCTTGCTCCGCTCTTCACGTTGGCAGCGGTTCTAGCTATAACTCCTGTACATGGAAGTCCCCCTATCAGGGCGCTTACTAAATTAGCCCCTCCTTGAGAAATAAGCTCCATTCCAGGATCATGACTTTCTCCTGTTACCCCATCTGCCACCACTGCAGAAAGCAATGTTTCTAACGATGATATAAAGGCAATAGTAAATGCAGGGAATATCAATAATTTAATTTTGCTTAACTCTAACTCCGGAAAAACAAAGGAAGGCAATGTAGCAGATACGTTACCAAATCTTGTTCCAATAGTTTCTACTGGCAATGCCATCCCTTGGGATACGATAGTTGCAACTATTAAGGCAATTAAGTATCCGGGTATTTTCTTGTTATATTTGTTCCATACTACTATTACAATAATAGACAGAGTTCCAATAATAAAGGCATAAATATTCAGGCTCTGTATTGCTTCCATATAAGCAATAATTCTTCCTGCCGTTTGAACCGGTGGATTATTTAGAGTCAGCCCTAGATAATCCCCTAATTGCCCTACAGTTAAAACAAATGCTACCCCTGATGTAAATCCTAGTACAACAGGGTGAGGTATATACCTTATTACTTTGCCTAAATTAAGTAAACCAAGAATAACAAGAATTATGCCTGCCAAAAAAACAGCTGTCAGAAGACCACCATAGCCATATAGCGAAATAGTGCTATACGAAATTACAACTAAGGTTGCGGAGGGCCCAGTAATTTGCTGAGGACAGCCCGCCAAAAACGCTGCCACAAAGCCGGCAAGAGCAGAGGTCCAAAGTCCTGCTTCAGGTGTGGAGCCAGAAGCAATAGCTAGGGCAATGGAAAGCGGTATAGCAATAATGCCTACGCTTATTCCTGCAGTTATATCTGTAAGTAAGGTTGCTTTATTAAATGTTTTGCTCCAATTAAACAATACCGGCTTATATTTCATGAAATTCACCTCTTAGGTCAAACAATTTAAATCCAATAAGATGGGTAGCTTCTCTTTTTATCTAAGTTATTAACAACAAGGGCTACAATTATTAAAATAATACTACCTATTGCAACCGGGTTTAATACCCACATATAATTCCCTGCCGAACCAGTTACACCTACGAATGCTGTAGCACCTGCAGGTGGATGTATAAGGTTAAACTTAACCATTAGTGCAATAGCTAGACCTACACCTACAGCTATGGCGAAATAGGATGTGCCCAGAAGGTTGTTAATAGTAACCCCTACTATTGCTGCTAATATATGACCACCTACAACATTTCTAGGTTGTGAAAAAGGAGCAGCAGGTGCACCGAAAAGTAGAACAGACGATGCGCCAAAAGGTGCGAAAGGACTTGGAACATTAACACTTTGTGCTAAATATGATACTATAAACAGAGCACAGAAACCACCAATAAAGGACCATAAAGCCTGATCAAATCCTACCTTAGGTAAATCAGCCTTAAAGGTTTTACCTTTCCATTTTTCAAAATAGGTTATTGTTTTTTCGGCATTTTTAGGTTCACTCATATTGCATCCTCCTTCTTATTAAAAAGTATTGAAAATGCCGGTATACACCGACATTTTCAATATTCCGACTAATTAAAAATACTTACCAAGGATATTTGCCATTATAGCTGTATGGCAAGAACTTACCGTCTAGAGTAATAACAACTCTATCAACGCCATTTACAGTAACTCTATCAACTGATACTGAGAAATCGATAGCACTCATGATACCGTTACCCATTTCAGGGAATTTCTCATGAATTATTTCTTTTATTGTGGGGCCAAACGTATCAAATACTTCGTGTAAACGATATAAAATGGGGTCTACATTTCCTTTGTATGGATGTGTAGTAAGTGTAGCAACTTCATCGTTTGTCAAATCTAATAATTTTGCAAGTTTTTCTGCATACGCAGGTGGTACAAACTGTTGTCCAAGGAAAGCGCTTGCTATCCAAGCTTCGCTAACTCCTAATTCTTTTGCAATTTGCTCATAGGTCAAACCTTTCTTAGCTTTTGCTGCCCTAATCACCTCAAGGGCTTCTTCACGATAACTCCATAAATATTCTTTGTTGTTAATTGGTGTTGCTGACATAACTCATCATCCTTTCTTTTTTTATTTTTATATTTGGCTGCTAACCGCTGACTATATATTAGCAAACATATGAAATATATGTAATCCACTGAAAGTGTCATTTATAGTCCTAACTTTCTGTGGCTAATTGTGCCTACTATATATAGTAAAATTATATGTAATATAGTACTTAAGAACTAAATCTAAAATAGTGACAGAATTAATAATTTGTGATAAACTTATAATTAATCGATTTAGAGCGAAAAGCCTGCTAAGTATAGGACAACCTAACTATTAGGAAGGAATCTATCTCGAAATCCATAGGAGGTGTGTATTGTGTTAGTACCTTTAGAGCTGCGCCTGAAGTCAGTGCTTGATTCGATTGATGATGCTATCTTGATGATAAACAACGACCTGAAAGTAGTAATATGCAATAAACAATTTGAGAATTTTTTCGGCTTAAGTGCATCCACCATACTTTATCAGGACAAACGCAAAGCTATAACTGAACAAATTAAATGGAGGGTGCAAAACCCTGATGAGTTTGAAAAGAGATTGTTTTGGCTATACGATCATTTCGAAGTAGTTTCAAACGATGAGGTTGAGGTTGTTATTCCGAGAAGGCGTATACTCAAGCGTTTTAGTGGACCGGTTTATGATGATGAAGGACAACTTTTAGGAAGGGTGGAAGTTTATTCGGACATTACAAATGAAGTGGAACTAACCAGGGGACTAAAAGAAAAAAATACACAACTTTTTATTCTTAACGCTGCCGCTACCTCTATTAGCCAATCTTTTACCATGCAAAACTTTTGCGACACTTTTTTAAGGCGTCTAGCTCAGGCCCTTGAAGCCCAATTTGGACTACTGTACGTTAAAACAAGCAAAGATAACTTTTCCCTAATATCCCAAATTGGACTAGACCCTAAATCTACATACATACCTAATCAGCTTAATGTCCATCTTCCAGAAAAATATTATAGAGGACATACTTCAGAAAAATCAGAGTTTAAATTCCTTCACAAGATTTTGGATTCCGGATATTTCTTAGCCTTCCAGTCTTATAATAATCAAGGGATTTCAAGCGGACTTTGTATACTTGTATGGCGTAACTTAGATGAAGTAATACTTAACAAATCGTTGTTTGACAGTATTAGCATTCAGATGGGCATAGGAATAAATAATGCACTTCTTTATAACGAAGCCATGCGTAGTGCCATCCTCCAGGAACGGGATCGCTTAGCTATGGAAATGCATGATGGCCTTGCCCAAACCCTTAGCTACTTGGGCTTGGGGCTGGATTCAGCTAAATTAAGGTTGAAAAATGGAAATTTTGAAGGTTGTGCACAAGTTTTAGATGAACTTCGGGAAGTAGTCGATAATTCTTATCAGAACGTAAGAGAAGCTATTATTGGCTTGCGAGTAGATGTGAATCAAGATGAAAACCTAGTTGATGGAATTAAAAGGTACATTAGGGAATTCAATAAGCTTTCTAATGTCAACGTTACCCTGAATACAGAAGGCGAATGTCCTCATTTAAAGTTTGAAGATCAGCTTCATATAATCCGAATTGTTCAAGAAAGCCTTGCAAATGTACGCCGTCACTCCAAGGCTAGCCTTGCATGTGTAACTATTACTTTTTCCGAGGAAGACATTGTAATTACCATTTCAGATAATGGACAAGGTTTTAATAAAGAAGAGGTAAGCACTGATTCTATATTGCACCAGGGTATGCGTATAATGAATCAGAGGGCAAGGGCACTTAAAGGACAGTTGGACATACAAACAGAAGAGGGACAGGGAACTACCATATGTCTAAAGATACCACTTTATCATTAGGAGTACCAATATGAAAAATGATTTAGAGCGATTATCAAAACTTAATTTTTTATTAGTAGATGACCATAGTCTTTTCAGGGAAGGTCTTAGACGTATTTTAGAAGATTATAATATTACAAATATTATGGAAGCCTCCAGCGGGGAAGAAGTATTATCCAAACCTCTATCTCACAAACCTGATGTTGTTCTTATGGACTTTTACATGAAGGAGCTAAACGGTATTGAAACAACACGAAGATTACTGGAAATGTACCCAGGCCTTACGATAGTTTTACTTACCGTCAGCGATGATGATAATACTATAGCAGAAGCTTTACGTGCTGGAGCACAGGGTTTTCTTAACAAAAATATGCATTCTAAAGAGATTATACAATCCCTGATTCAGCTCCTTGCTGGGAAAATTCCCCTTTCCAAGCCTATAAGCAGAGCCTTGCTCAGTAATCTAACGGCTCCCGCTAAAAATAAGGAAAGCTATAAAGAAGAGGAAAATAAAAGTATATCTATAAAACTTTCTCCCCGTGAAGAAGAAATTCTCTTCCTTCTTGGACTAGGAAGAAGCAACAGAGAAATTGGACAGCAATTATTTATTAGTGAAAGTACAGTTAAAAATCATGTAAGAAACATCTTTAAAAAGCTTGATGTTACCAACCGTACTCAAGCTATAACCACTGCCGTAAAGTTAGGTTTAATCCATATTACTAACGAAAGAAAGTAATGATAGTTTATTAAAAGCTCGTTAATCGTAAGATTAGCGAGCTTTTATCTATATAATTATTTTATCTCTGTTAATATCACTTATTTTACTGCAACCAGTCATTATCATAGTTTCCCTTAATTCAGCACCTATCTTTTCAGTGTAAAGTGCTACACCTTCTGCTCCTCCACCAAAGGCTGCAATAACATAGGGCCTGCCTATTAATACAGCATCTGCACCTAAGGCAATTGCTTTAAATACATCTGCTCCTGAACGAATACCTCCGTCTACGAAAATTTTAATTTTATCTCCAACAGCTTCTCTGATTTCAGGAAGCACTGCACAAGTAGCTGGAGCATCTTGAAGAACCCTTCCACCATGAGAAGATACTACAATTCCATAAGCACCAGCTTCCAATGCTTTCAGTGCTCCTTTTGCTGTCATTACTCCCTTTACAATGAAGGGAATTTTCGTTGCCTGGCTTAATTCTTTTAGTTCATCAACACTCTTAGGAGATACAGGTTTACCTGCAAGAGCTAAGTTAATAAGTCCTGCAGAATCTATATCCATTGCAAAAGCCATTGCATTTACTTCTTCTATTTTTCTGATTTTTTCAATGGCTTTATCATTTTTCCAGGGTTTTATTGTAGGAACTGCAAGTCCACCTACTTCTTTTATAGCTGGCAATGCATCCAATAGTATATGGTCTGGAGCTCCATCACCTGTAAAGGCTGCTGTTCCTGCTTTATTGGTACCTTTAACTACTGCTTCAGCATATTCTGCTTCCGTAATGGCACCGTTGTAATTAAAATCCATACCTCCAATGGGAGCTGCAAAAAATGGATACTTAAATTTTTTCCCAAATAATGATATAGAAGTGTCCTGGCCATTGTCTTCATATATTGTATCCATGTTGATTTTAACAGAAGCTAAGAAATCAACACAAACCTTGAAGGCATTGCCATTACCTTTCCCGCCGGTACCTGGGATTTCACCCTTACATGCAACTCCGTTACATTCCTTGCACACTCGGCAATGAGGTGCCATTTTTTTCCTTGCCTTGTCTAATAACTCCTGGTAGTTCATACTTTCCCCCTCAAATTTATTTTTAAGCCAGGTATTTCCATTGGTTAATCAGGAAATACCTTAGCTATTTTTATTTTTTCATTTGTTCCAATCTTTCAACTACTTTTTCCATCATAGACTGATACTTTTGCAATTTTTCTCTTTCTTCATTAACAACTTTTTCAGGAGCTTTGCTTACGAATTTTTCATTGTTTAACTTTCCTTGAACTCTTTTTAGTTCCCCTTCAAGTTTTGTTTTTTCCTTTTCTAGTCTTTCAATTTCTTTTTCATAATCGATTAAATCAGCTAAGGGTAAATATATTTCTGTTCCATCAATAACTGAGGAAGCTGTATCTTCACCTATATCTGATTTATCATCTACAATTTTAATTTCAGTAATATTTGCCAATGTAGCAAAATATTGTTCTCCCTTTTCAATATATAACTTAGCATCACTCTTTGAAGGAACAAATATTGCTCTTGCCTTTCTTGAAGGAGCAACATTCATTTCTGCTCTTATATTACGGATGCTTCGCACTGCTTCCATAATAAATTCCAAGTTTGCTTCTGCTTCTGCAAAATTTTCTTCTTCCTTATATTCTGGCCACTGAGCTCTTATTAATCTCGTAGATGTTTCTGGTAGGTATGACCAAATTTCCTCTGTAATAAAGGGCATGAAAGGATGTAATAATTTAAGCATATCCTTTAATACCTTTATTAAAACAAATCTTGCAGTGTCCTTATCTATACCGTCTTCTCCGTAAAGTCTGGGCTTTACAATTTCTATATACCAGTCACAATACTCACTCCATATAAAATCATATACCCTCTGAGCTGCTATTCCCAGTTCGAATTTTTCCAAATTTTCGGTAGCATCTTTGGCTGCCTTGTTTACTCTGCTTATAATCCATTTATCTTCTGCCTTGTAGTGTTTCTTTGCCAGTTCTTCATCTATTAAATCTCCATCTATGTTCATTAAAACAAATCTTGAAGCATTCCACAGCTTATTGGCAAAATTACGGCTTGATTCCAATCTGTCAAATTTAAACCTGGTGTCATTTCCAGGAGATATGCCCGTCATAAGCATGAAACGAAGAGCATCAGCGCCATAGTTTTCTATTATATCCAAGGGATCGATACCGTTGCCTAAGGATTTACTCATTTTTCTTCCTTCTGCATCCCTTACCAAGCCGTGAATAAATACATGCTTAAATGGTACCTTACCCGTAATTTCCAAAGCAGAAAATACCATTCTTATAACCCAGAAGAATATAATATCATAACCCGTTACTAATACATCTGTAGGATAAAAATATTTTAAGTCTTCCGTTTCATAAGGCCAACCTAAGGTTGAAAATGGCCACAATCCTGATGAAAACCATGTATCCAGCACGTCTTCATCCTGTTTAATATTGCTACTTCCACACTTACTGCATTTTTCAGGGGAATTTTTTTGCACCATTATTTCGTTACAGTCTAAGCAATAATATGCAGGTATTCTGTGACCCCACCACAATTGACGGGATATACACCAATCCTTTATATTTTCAAGCCAGTGGTTGTATATTTTTGTAAACCTTTCAGGAACTAACTCCACATCTTTCTCTTCAGCCGCTTTTAATGCTGGTTTTGCCAGTGGTTCCATCTTTACAAACCATTGGTCGGAAATTCTCGGCTCTATAACGTTGTGACATCTGTAGCAAGTACCTACATTATGGTCTGTATCTTCTATTTTTAAAATATATCCCTTTTCTTGCAGATCTTTTACGAATGCTTTCCTGCATTCAAAACGGTCCATACCTTCATACTTGCCTGCAACTTCATTCATAGTACCGTCTTCGTTCATACAGCTTATTTGCTCTAAGTTATGACGAAGACCAATTTCAAAGTCGTTAGGATCATGGGAAGGTGTAATTTTTAAAGCTCCTGTTCCCTTTTCCATATCTGGATATTCATCTGCTATTATGGGAATTTCTCTTCCTACCAAGGGAACTATTACCTTTCTTCCAATTAAATGTTTATATCTTTCATCCTCTGGATGAGCAGCTATGGCTACGTCACCAAAGATTGTTTCCGGCCTCGTGGTGGCTACTACAAAGTATTCATCTTTATTGTCTGCATAGGGGTATTTTACATAGTAGTATTTACCAGGTATATCTTCATGTTCAACCTCTGCATCAGAAAGAGTAGTTTCACAATCAGGACACCAGTTAATAATTCTATTTCCTCTGTATATAAGTCCTTTCTCATAAAGGCGGATGAAAAATTCCGTAACCGCTTCGTTGCAGCCTTCATCCATGGTGAATCTTTCCCTTGACCAGTCACAGGAATTACCTAACTTTTTAACCTGTTCAACTATTTTGCCGCCAAACTCTTCTTTCCACTGCCAGGCTCTTTTTAAAAACTCTTCTCTTCCTATTTCTTCCTTTGTTTTTCCTTCTTCTTTTTTAAGTCTTTCAACTACTTTAACTTCTGTAGCAATGCTGGCATGGTCTGAACCCGGAAGCCATAAAGCTTCAAAGCCCATCATTCTCTTCCACCTAATAAGAACATCTTGTAATGTTTGGTCGAGGGCATGCCCCATGTGAAGTTGACCAGTAATATTAGGTGGTGGCATAACTATAGTAAAGGGTTTCTTATCTTTATTTACTTCTGCCCTGAAACAATTCTCATCCATCCATATTTTATAGATTTTTTCTTCGAAATCTTTTGGATTATACTTACTTGGTATATTTGTTGCCATAGTTTCATTCCTTTCATTATCATAGTAATATTCAATTATTTTATTAGGCTTTTATCGCAAGCATGAAGGCGCAGGCTTCATCACCAATTTGCTCCCTCCTTCCGTCGCGCAAATTGGGATTGCGCTGCGTCTGACCTACCATCCATTTTTCAGAAAAAACACTCTGAAAAATGGGATTAGGTCATTAAAAAAAGCGGGTTTCTTCATCAAAGGACGAGAAAACCCGCGGTACCACCTTATTTCCATAATGGCTCTTAGAATATATAACGGTAAACCCGTTTAATCCTACTCTTATTTCAGATTAAATGCTCAAAAGCTACCTTCAGCCCACATTGACCTATGGAATCTTACAGCCCGTGGATTCCAATCTCTGCAAGGTTTATGAACCTACTCCTCTTTCTCATTGCAAATATTTAATTACATAACATATTATAAAAAATAATTAAATTTGTCAATAATTTTTATAGGATAGTTCTAATATAATTCATCCAACTTATATTAAAGGATTCAGTCTAAAAATTGAAATCCTGCAATATAACCTTTAATCTTTTCTGTATTTCAATTACATATTCCCAACAATCTATTGCCTTTGTAACAGGTAATCTTCCTCTGTGGGCAGAAGGATTCCTGTAATCAAGTCTTACCTTTTCAATAGATTCAACGCAATTTAATAATTTGTTTTTCCTTTGAACCTGAGAAATTTTATTGTTATATAATATATCCCTTGCATACATGTCAAATTCAATAAAAAATTCAGGCCTCTCAATTTTATTAACCCGCACTGGTTTGCCGTTGGGATACAATCCTATAAAATACATGACAGAACCTAGGGTGAAATTATCAGGTTCGATTTCTTTATTTTTTAACACACTTAAAGTACATTCTGGCCAGGAAACGTAATCTTTGCCGTACTTTTCATTTAAATATTTTATATATCCCGAATAAACCCTTGTGAACATTTCCATTTCCATGGCTTTTGTTACCAACAAACATACTCCCGAATAATCTAATTCATCGGAGCCTTTCATTCTTTCCATACTGTCATAGGTTAACTTTGCGGTAGTTAAAAAAACCTTGCTTTCATCAGATAACTTGTCCCACACATCTGTTCCTAAGTATTCAAATAAATCAACTTCATAATTTTCTTTTGATAAGGTATTACAATAATCTCTCGTCAAATTGCAAATTTCATTTACTATTCTGTCTTGAAGTTTTTTGTATATAATTTCTTTGTCCTTCTCAGTAAGGGAAGCAGATAGTTTTTTACCATAAATATTTTTCAATTCTTTTATAATTTTATATGTTTCCTGTAATTTATCTATTGGTATACCTGCAGCCACACATACCTGCTCCAAAAAGCCTTTGTAACTTTCCATTTCTGCTAGTTTTTTTCGTAACTTTTCATTTTCAGCTTCCAATAAAGCTTTTTCTTTTTCTATTTTTTCAGTTATTATTTTTTCGATTTTCTTGACAATATCTTCTTCCAACTGCTGGATTGTTCTCATTTTTAGCTCAGCCTGTTCCAATATGCTGTCCTTTTCTTCCACTGGAGCAGCACTTACATCTCTTACATCCAATACTTTATTAAGTCCGAACACAACACAATATCTTTGTTTCATAAAGGTATGGTTTATGCCCATTTCAATATATGTAGTATTGTCCGACTCAATTTCCTGACCAAAGATTCCAAAGGAAACAATGGTTGCATCTAAATCCTTTAAAAGAGGCATAATTTTTTTACGAGCATAGGTTCTTAAATCAAATAAGAAGATGTAAGAAAATGAAGCTAAATTTATCTGAGAATCACTTTGTGATAAAAATTTACTATATGTAAGTAAGCATATCCTATCATCATTAGGGTTAATTCCCTGTCTTTTTATCATTTCTGCAAAATTATATTGGAGAGCAAGTGTATCAAAGACCACCAATACTTTCCCCTTTTCCACCATCTCCCTGGCTAATCTGCTTGACAGCATTGTCATGCCTGTACCAGGAATTGACATAAGGGAAACCCTTTTATATCCCTCATTTATCTTACTATATATTTTATTTAATGTTTCACTATGGAATTCTTTTATATCCATTTTAATCTCCTTTTGTCATATCAATAATTAACCTTCTTTTTTCCCTTTCCTCTCATAAGTACTCTCTCTTGTATTTCACCAACCTTTTGTAAAACATTATTTATATCTTTTGTAAGCTTTCCGTCAAATTTTAGAAACTCTCCTTCTACCATGGTATACCTTATGTTGCTGGCATCGGAACTATAAATTATTGAAGTTAAGGGATCATAGACAGGAAATGTACTGGCCTTGTTTAAATCCCATAGGAGTAAGTCTGCATCATAACCTTCTGCAATTGTTCCTGTATTAAATTTAAGGGCTTTATGACCGTCCATTAGTCTTTTCCATATTTCTTTAGTCTCAAAATTAGTTGCATCACCTGTAATAAATTTTCCATTTAAAGCAAACATTCTTGCCTGCTCCAAAGGACTTAAAGTATTTGAACTGGCTGCACCGTCTGTTCCAAAAGAATAATTCAACTTATCTTTTAATTCATATATATTTCCCTTCCCCATACTTAACTTCATGTAAGTTTTAGGGCTGAAGACAAATACACACTTTTCACTTATATACTTTAAGTCTTCCTCTAAAGTCCAAAGACCGTGAGCAATGATTACATCTATATCAAATCCTCCGCTTTCATAAAGTACCTGTATGGGGGATTTTCCAGTTTGCTTTATACTATCTTCCACCTGTTCCTTAGTTTCGGAAACATGGATGTGTATGCCCACATTTAGCTTTTTGGCTGTATCCACTATTTCTTTTAACTTTTCACCAGGACAGGTATAGGGAGCATGGGGGCCTAATCTTAATTTAATTCTATTATTCTTGTCTTTATATTTGTTAATAAAACTTTCAGCATTTTTTAACTGCTCTTCATAATCATCTACAAGCCCGAATACAGTTGGGGCAATATCTGCTCTTATACCCACATCTTCTACAGCCTTGTAAACGGATTCTTCAAAGAAATAATGGTCTGCAAATGCAATAACTCCGTTATTTATCATTTCCAGTGATGCTATTACGGTTCCCCAATAAACATCATCTGCTTCTAATTTACTTTCATAGGGAAAAATTCTCTCATTAAACCAATTTTCAATGGAAATATCCTCTGCTATTCCCTTCATAATGTTCATGGGAGAATGGGTGTGTAAATTCACAAAACCCGGTGTAATGTAGAGATTACTGCAATCAATTACCTGGTAATCTCCTTCTTCTACTTCTCCAGAAATCTTTTTAATCTTACCTTCTTCAATATAAATATTCTTATTTTTGCCCAGGCTTCCGTCTTCATAAATAATAGTTCCGTTTTTTAATAATATTTTTTTATCCATAACATCACTCCATTTATTTAATTTATATAAAGTTCTTTCAATAAAGCTATTTCTTTTCCGTGACCTTCCAGATCATTGGGTGTTTCTAAAAAGAAGGGTAAGTTTCTTAATTTTGGATGATTAATAATCCTTTTAAAGGCATCTATACCAATGTAACCCTCTCCTATGGTTGCATGACGGTCTTTATGGCTACCTATTGGATTTTTACTGTCGTTTAAATGAATTGCATATAATTTTTCAAGACCTATAATTTCATCAAAATCACCAAGAACACCATCCAAGTCATTTACTATATCGTAACCTGCATCATATACATGGCATGTATCTAAGCATACACCGATTTTATCTTTAAGATCAACATTATCTATAATAAGCTGTAATTCTTCAAAAGTTCTCCCTATTTCAGTTCCTTTTCCCGACATAGTTTCTAATAGCACTGTTGTCGTTTGCTCCTGTTTCAATATATTATTAAGTGCATCTACAATATATTTAATCCCTATTTCTAATCCTTGTTTTACATGGCTTCCCGGATGGAAATTATATAAATTATTTGGAATATATTCCATTCTTTTTATATCATCTTCCAATACCATTAATGCAAATTCTCTTGCCCTCACATTATTAGAGCAGATATTCAAGGTATAGGGCGCATGGCCTAGAATTTTTGCAAAATTATTTTCTTCCATTAAATTTTTCAACTTTTCTATATCATTTACATCAATATCTTTAGCTTTGCTGCCTCTGGGATTGCGGGTAAAAAATTGAAATGTATTGGCTCCAATTGATATGGCATCTTTCCCCATTGCTTCATATCCTCTTGATACTGATAAATGACAACCTATTTTTAGCATAATTCCTCCCTAATAGTCATAACATACAAATAAATATACCACAAAAAATTAATTTTAACTATACTTACGAACAAATTACCCAATCTTATGCCTTATCACAATTGACAATTGAACTAGATTGTACTATACTTAACTTAACTTTATATTTCAATATTGGTGCGCTGTAGTGCGATAATAGGGAATTAGGTTAAAATCCTAAACAGTCCTGCTGCCGTGATGAGATAGCGGTCTTTATGCGATAAGCAACCACTGGATATATCCGGGAAGGTAAAGTAACCGCCATGACCTCTAAGTCGGAAAACCTGCCAATATTGTTGCGTAAAAGCCGCAAATTACTATGCTCTTCAGGTCAAAGAGCCATAGTCGAAGTTAATATTTCATTTAATTTGTGGATTTTACGTTTCGGAAACGAGACGTTTTTTTATTCCCTTTATGACCTAATACCGATGATGAACCTATGGAGGAAAAAATGAAAAGAAAATATTTACTGTCACTGACTTTAATAGTATTAATTTTCCTTGTGGCATGTACCTCAGGTACTGAACAGCCAAATCAATTAGAAAAACACAGTGAACAGAATAAACAAGGTATTGAGTTGCCAGCAACTGACAGAGCCGGAAATGAAATATCCATTCCGGAAGAAATAAACAGAATTATATCCATGTCTCCAGGCAATACAGAATTATTGATAGAATTAGGTTTTAAAGACAAAATAATAGCTACAGATACATATTCTGCACACTTGGTACCGGAAGGAACACCCTTATTTGACATGATGACACCAGATGCAGAACAAATGGTAGCTTTAGAACCAGACATAATTTTCGCAACAGGAATGAGTATGGCAGGAGGAACTGACCCTTATAAGCCAATTAAGGATATGGGCATATGTGTTGCCTACATACCAGCCAGCGACAGTATAGAAAGCATATATGAAGATATAATGTTTTTTGCAAATTCTCTTAAAGTTCCTGAAAAAGGCAGAGAAATTGTTGACAATATGAAATCAAAAATTAAAGAGTTCCAGAAAATTGGTGAAACAATCAAGGATAAAAAGACAGTCTATTTTGAAATTTCCGCTGCTCCTTACATTTACAGTTTTGGAAATGGAGTATTTTTAAATGAAATGATTGAAATAATCGGAGCCGAAAATATTTTGGCAGATCATAGTATGTGGATTTCCGTTTCTGAAGAAACTGTAATTTCTGCAGACCCTGATGTAATCATAACTAATGTTGACTACTTGGATGATCCTGTTGCAGAAATAAAATCCCGTCCTGGATGGCAAAATATAAAAGCCTTAAAAAATAATAATGTATACCGGGTAGAAAATGATGTAACTTCCCACAGCAATCACAAAATTATAGAAGGCCTTAAACAGATGGCTGAGGCTGTGTATCCGGATATTTATCAATATGAAAACTAAATCCAAGATTTTATCATCTATTGTAATCAGTATTATTATATTAATAATGGGAGTTGGATTAGGAAGCGTCAGGGTGCCTGCTACAGAAATAATAAATGTAATAATGCATAAAATATTTTCAACTCCCTTGATACCCAGTATGCCCGGTATTTCTGTATCCATAGTATGGAATTTAAGGTTGCCCCGTACTCTTTTGGCTTTTATGGTAGGAGGAGCTCTTGCAGTAAGCGGTGCAGTAATGCAATCAGTATTAAAAAACCCCTTAGCTTCTTCCTATACATTAGGGGTGTCTTCAGGAGCATCTTTGGGAGCAGCCATAATAATAGTAACAGGATTCAATATTCCTTTTTTAGGACTATTTACATTACCCTTAACTGGTTTAACCTTTGGTCTTTTAACCGTATTCTTGGCCATAAAATTTGCTTATAAATTGGACCAGAATTTAGAAAATAACACTATTATTTTAGTCGGTATGGTTTTTTCCTTATTTGTTAATGCCATACTCACCCTTATAACAGCAATGGCCCGTGACCACTTAGCCCAGCTCACCTTTTGGCAAATGGGAAGCTTTTCTTTAAAAGACTGGTCTAATGTAATTATCCTTTTCCCTATTGTAGTTGCTGGAACTATAATAATACAAAGTTTCTCCAAGGAAATGGATATACTGACTTTCGGTGAAGAGCAAGCTATGACTATGGGAGTAGATGTTCAAAGAGTTAAATGGCTTTTATTAGGACTGGCAGCAGCTCTTACAGGAAGTGCCATTTCCTTCGTAGGAGTAATTGGATTTATAGATTTAATGGCACCTCATGTAGTAAGGAAAATATTCGGTTCCAGCCACAAAACAGTAATTCCCATGTCAATGATTTTTGGCGGTTCATTCATGGTTCTTTGTGATTTACTAGCCAGGACACTAGTCTCACCTTCCGAGTTGCCAGTAGGGGCAATCACAGCAATGGTAGGCGCACCATTTTTCGCATATGTATATTTTTCAAAAAGAAGGGGATGAAAATGCTTATATTAAAGAATGTATCTGCAGGATACAACGGCATTGATGTAATAAATAATATTTCATTAAAAGTAGCCGAAGGTGAAAACCTTTGTGTTATAGGTCCTAACGGGTGTGGTAAAACTACACTTATTAAAGCAATTTCTGGCATAATTCCACATAGGGGAACTATAACGATTAACGGGACTGACATAAATAAAATGAAAAGGGCTGATATAGCAAAAAAGGTTGCTGTCATGAGCCAAGTATCAACTATCTACTTTTCATATACAATCTATGAAACCGTCCTTTTAGGCAGGTATCTTCATATGAAGGGAAAAACCTTTAAAGAACCGTCCTCGAGAGATAAAGAGTATACAGACAAATGTTTAAAAGCAGTAGGCCTTTACAATATAAAAGACAAACAAATTAACACCTTGTCAGGAGGACAGCTTCAAAGGGTTTATTTAGCAAGAACCTTAGCTCAGGAACCAAGTATAATATTGCTTGATGAACCAACAAATCACTTGGATCTGAAATATCAGACAGAATTAATAGAATTTCTTAAAAATTGGTCAAAAGAAGAAGGTCATTCCATTATTGGTGTACTTCACGATCTAAACTTAGCAATGAATTTAGCTGACAAAATGCTTTTGTTAAGTAATGGAAATATTGCTGCTTACGGAAATACTCAAGAAGTTATTTCATCTAATTTGTTAAATAAAGTATATGGTATGAACGTAAGAGAGTACATGGTGGATTCTCTTAGACATTGGGAAAGTATAAGAGATAGAAACTATTATAAAGTTCCCTTACGCAAAATTAATTAATCGGCCTAGCCGATTTTTTTATTTACTGCCTTGTTGGGTGGGGATTTGTAATTAACTACTAATTTAATGGGCATAATAGATTAAAGAACATCAAAAGGAGGTTTCAATGAAAAAAATAATATTGATTTTAATCACTGTCTTGGTGACAGCCTGTAATATAAGTTCTTCCCCGGAACAGAATAATGGAATTACTGAAAGTACTACTATAGAAGATTATTTTCCAATTAAAGAAAATACAAAATACTCCTATGAAGGAAAGGGAAATGAATTCGCAACTTATACAGAATTTGTTGACTATGTTGCTAATAATCGGATTCAAACCCGAACAAATAACGGCGGTACAGAATCAGTAAAGGTAATGGAAATAAAAGATGGTGAACTATTACTTTTATACCACCGAGGGGAAACCTATTTTAGATATAATTTTTTAGAGGAAGAATATAATAATGGAAAAATACTCCTGAAAGAACCTTTAGAAGAAGGAAATTCATGGGATTATGACGAAAATACAACTGCTAAGATTACCCATATTTCAAAGGAAGTAGTAACTCATTTAGGTAATTTTAATGCTATAGAAGTTACCTTAGAAGGGGAACAGGGTAAGACAGTTAATTATTACGCAAAAGACATGGGATTAATTAAAACAATTACTTCAGGAGAAGGTTACGAAGTATCTTCCACCCTTTCATCCATTGAAAAAAATGTACCTTTAATGCAGACTATAAAATTATATTATCCTGATACAGACGGTATCCACTTGAACACAATTGATGTACCTATAGAATTTTACACCAATGAGGAACCAGAATATATAGTAGAGAAAAACATTAAGGATTTATCCGTTTATGAAATTATTAGTCCAAATACAAAAATTAACCAGATTGCTTTCAATGAAGAGGAAAAGAGTGTCCACGTTGATTTGTCGGAAGATTTTGTTACAGAAATGAATGCAGGTGCTGGCTTTGAAGGGATGATACTTCAAAGTTTAACCAACACATTAGGCAACTACTATGGGGTTGAAAAAGTATATATTACCATAGATGGAGGTCCTTATGAATCGGGACATATAATAATTGAAGAAGGGGAACCCTCCCTAGTAAACTACGATAATGTAAAAGAAGAATAATCAGGGGACATTCCTTGTCCCCATTCCTTTATATTGCATATTCATTTAAACTGATTATCTTACTTCCCTTTTTAACTTCTACAGCTGGAATTCCCACAACCGTTGAATTAGGACTAGTATCCTTCAATACTACTGCATTAGCTCCTATCTTGGTTCCAGAAGCAATATAAATATTTCCTAAAACTTTTGCCGACGCTCCTATTACCACATTATCTCCCACAGTCGGATGTCTTTTTCCTTTTTCATTTCCCGTGCCTCCCAAGGTAGCTCCATGAAACATGGTAACATTATTGCCTACTACTGCAGTTTCTCCTATTACCACGCCCATACCATGGTCGATAAAAAGTCCTTTCCCTATAGTTGCTCCTGGATGAATTTCAATTCCTGTCCTGTGTCGGGCTATATTGGATATTAATCTGGCTAAAAAGTACCTTTTCTTCAAATATAGCTTATGGGCAATTCTATGGGCTATCAAAGCTTTAATATGAGGATACAGGAAAAACACTTCCAGTCTGTTTCTTGCTGCAGGATCTCTGGGAAACACAGAATCTATATCTTCAATAATCGACTTAATAAACCTAATCATAATACCATTCCTTTCTAATACTTTATCAGTGACAAATATTTCTCTCCGCCATCGGGAGATATGGTAAGAATCTTTTTCTTATCACCATATTTTCTTGCTAGTTTTCTTGCCGCCGCTATGTTGGCTCCCGATGAAATACCTATTAGCATTCCTATTTTTGCCGAAGCTTCAACGGCAGTATCAATTGCTTCCTCATCAGTAACAGTATATACTTCATCTACATATTCTCCATGATAGGTTCCTGGTATAAAACCCGCACCTATTCCTTGAATTCTGTGAGGTGAGGGATTTCCTCCCGATAAAACCGGTGATTTTGCAGGCTCAACCCCTGCTGTAATAATATTTTTATTAAATTCTTTCAGCCTTTTGGAAACTCCGGAAATTGTTCCTCCCGTTCCCACACCGGCAACGAATATATCTAAGTCACTTAATTGCTTAATTATTTCTTCACCTGTAGTTTCATAATGAATTTTAGGATTTGCCGGGTTGTTAAACTGATCGGGCATGAAACAGTTTTTATCTTCTAACAATTCATTGGCCCTTTCAATTGCTCCCTTCATTCCTTTTTGTCCTTCTGTCAGGATTAATGTTGCCCCATAGGCAGCTATAATATCTCTTCTTTCCTTGCTCATGGTTTCAGGCATAGTAATTAGTACTTTGTATCCTTTAAGTCTTCCGATTAATGCCAGTGCAATACCTGTATTTCCGCTGGTGGGTTCCACAATAATACTGTTTTTATTTAAATAACCCTTCTTTTCAGCATCTTCGATCATTCCCAAAGCAGCTCTGTCTTTAATGCTTCCTCCAGGATTAAATTTTTCCATCTTTATATAAATATTTTCTTCCGGTAATTTTACTATGGGTGTGTTTCCTATTAAACTAAGTGTGTTATATCTACTCATAAATCTACCTTCACTTTCACTAAATTCGCAGGCTTCATCACCAATTTGTTGCTCCCTTTGGTCGCACAAATTGGGATTGCGCTGCGTTTGACCTACCATCAAGACTTCTCCCTACGGTCGAAGTCTTGGGTTAGGTCATAAAGGTCAACAAAAAATCCGTCTCAGTTAAGAGACGGATTGAATCCGCGGTTCCACTCTAATTGGCAAATGCCCACCTTACATAGCACCATCATGCTACTCCATTATAACGGATGGTTCCGCAGTAGCCTACTTAATTCGGTACTGTACTCCGAAGGGCACTTCACATATAACTCCAATAAGCATCCTTTCAGCCGGGGAGACGCTCTCTCTGTAAATTCATTATATGCTACTTTCCTTCTTCACTGTATTTCCTACTAATTTAGTTGGGTATATTTGCTTTTCATTATATTACACTTATATGAAAAATGCAACACTTTTTTGAAAGTAATTTTGTATAAATTAAACAACCTGCCTTTGTCTCGGCAGGCTGGGTTTAACTACATAAATATAAACCTTAAAACAAATAGTAATGATAGTATCCACATAACCCAAGATATATCCCTGAACTTACCGGATATAAATTTTAAAATTACATATGATACCATTCCAAATACAATTCCTTCTGCAATACTATATGCGAAGGGCATCATAACTATCGTTAAGAAAGCAGGTATAGCTTCTGTATAGTCATTGAAATCTATTTTTGTTATAGGACTCATCATAAACAAGCCTACAATAACCAAAGCAGGTGCAGTTGCAGCTGATGGAACCAATGTGAACAAGGGAGCAAAGAATAATGCAATTCCAAACATTACTGCAGTAGTAAGTGCTGTCAGTCCTGTCCTTCCACCTTCTGCTACACCAGAAGCACTTTCAACATAGGTTGTAACGGTGCTTGTGCCTAAACAGGCACCTATAGTTGTACCAATAGCATCTGCCATTAATGCTGCTCCTACTTTTGGCAATTTTCCCTCTTCATCTAACATATTAGCCTTTGTAGCAACGCCTGCCAATGTTCCAACAGTATCAAATATATCTACGAAAAGAAATGTAAATACTACAACTAACATTTCAAAAGAAAAAATTTGATCGAAACCTACAAATTTAAATGCAATATTCTTAAGTGAAGGAGGCATGCTTACGATTGTGTTAAAGTTTTCTGGTAAAACAGTAACTCCCATGGGGATTCCGATTATAGTTGTTAGAACTATTCCTATTAACAAGGCTCCCTTAACATTTTTTATAAGCAATAATCCTGTAATAATGATTCCTATAATTGCTAATAATGGCTCGCTTGCTGTCACATCGCCCAAAGCAATAAGGGTACCATCGCCTGCCTGTACTATTCCGGCTCCAGATAAACCTATAAAAGATATAAATAAACCTATTCCAACAGACACAGCGTTTTTCAAACTTATAGGTATGGAGTCAAATATTGCTTCCCTAGCTTTTACAACGGATAATAAAATAAATATAATTCCCTCAATTAATACTGCAGTTAAAGCAAATTCCCATGATTTACCCATAGGTCCTAGCACAACTGTAAATGCAAAGAATGCATTAAGTCCCATTCCTGGTGCTAGTGCAAAGGGATAGTTAGCAAATAAGGCCATCATCAGTGTTGCAATCATAGCTGCTAAGGCCGTAGCAGTAAATATACCACCAAAATCCATTCCAGTAGATGATAATATGATAGGATTAACAACTAAAATATAGGCCATTGTCATGAAGGTTGTAACACCTGCCAAGACTTCTGTTTTTACATCAGTTCTGTGCTCCTCTAACTTAAAAAATTCTTTCAAAGTATTTTCCTCCATTGTTTAAAGATTTTATCATATGATTATTTCAAAAAATAAAGATAGCCCGTCAAGGTAGGAAGTGAAACCTACCCGACTGGGCTTTTATCCCTTCGGTGTAATACCATACAGTATCTGTACCGCTCGGACCAGCAAGAAATCATAATTAATCCCAAGAAATCTCCGGAACCCTAGGTACACTTTCACTCATAGCCAAATGATTTAAGGTCATTTTGTAGAGACGTCCCAACCATATTATGAGACTTATATGAGCCATATTTACTTTTTCCAAATTGATAATATCAATATGTCCTATATATGTCAATGGAAAATTTTGTATATTTTGAGAAATTTCCGAACGTTATTAGCTATTCTTCATTAATTAAACGTCTGTTCTGTTCTTTCAATAATTTCATCCTGCAAAGCTTTTTCAAGGTTGTTAAAGTGATCGGAATAACCGGCAACTCTTACAATTAAATCCTTGTATTCTTCGGGATTTTTCTGTGCATCCAAAAGTACATCTCTGTCTATTACGTTAAATTGAATATGGTGACCACCTAATTCAAAATATGACCTTATAAGAGAAGCTACATTTTCTATTCCCTCTTCTCCAGCTATGGCAGAAGGAGAGAATTTTTGATTCAGCAATGTCCCTCCAGTAGTTGTATGATCCATCTTAGAGCAGGTTTTTATCACTGCTGTAGGACCCTTTATATCTGCACCCTTTTCTGGAGATATACCATCTGCCACTGGTTTGTGAGCTAATCTTCCGTTGGCAGATGCACCCATTACAGAACCGAAGTACACATGGCAGGTAGTAGGCAGCATATCTATTTGATAAGTGCCTCCTGTTACAGTCTTTCTTCCCCTTATTATATCCCTTATATCGGTAAATACTTTAACCATTATGCTGTCAGCAT
This sequence comes from Tissierellia bacterium, assembly GCA_012843025.1. GTDB lineage: Bacteria > Bacillota > Clostridia > Tissierellales > Sedimentibacteraceae > Sedimentibacter. Next base: position 85,694 of record DURT01000011.1, read on the forward strand.
AATCATCGTCGTTTCCGTACTTAGGAGTATGGTTTGATACTAAGTTTCTAATTTTTTCATATCCTTCATAATTTGCTTCCAATGCTTTCAACAATTCAGGCATAGTAAATCTTTTCTCATCAAATATATTGTATTTAATTGATGATAAGCAGTCAGTAATGGTAGAAATCCCTACAATTTGGATATACCTGGTGTTGTACTTGGCACCTCCTGCATTGTAGTCCCTACCCTTTTCTTTACAACCATCTGTCAACACTGACATAAATGTTGCCGGCATATGCTCTGCAAAAAGTTTTTCTATAACATTATTGCCTTTTATTTTAATATTTATTATATAATTTAATTGTTTTAAGAAAGCCTCATATAGTTCTTCATAGGATTTGAAATCTTCAGGATTACCTGTTTTTAATCCCACTTGCTTATTGGTATATTTGTCAAAACCATTATTTAATGTAAGTTCCAATACTTTAGGTACGTTCAAATATCCCGTTAAGATATATGCTTCTCTACCGTGACAGCCAGTTTCAACACATCCGCTGGCACCTCCGAATCGGGCATCTTCCAATGTTTTACCTGCATTTAGCAGTTCCTGTATCAATTCCTCCGTATTGTAAAAGGCAGGCTGTCCCCATCCCTTCCTTGCTATTTCCACTGCTCTTTTCAAAAATTCATCAGGAGTTTTGACACTTATCTGGACATTGGAGCTGGGCTGCAGAAGCTTTAATTCATCCATGGTATCAAGGATCATGTAGGATACTTCATTTACTCCATCTTCCCCTGTATAAGGATTGATACCACCCGTATTAATATTTGCAAAGTCCGTATAGGTTCCGCTTTCCTTTAAAGTTATTCCAACCTTGGGAGGGGCAGGTTGATTGTTAAATTTAATCCATAAACACTCCAATAATTCTCTTGCTTTGTGGTAATCTATAGTTCCTGCTTCTTTCTCCTTTTTATAGAAAGGATAAATGTATTGGTCAAGTCTTCCAGGAGAGAAAGAATCCCAAGTATTAAGCTCTGTAGTAATCCCTATATGAACGAACCAGTACATTTGTAAAGCTTGGGCAAAAGTTTCCGGTTTATGGGCAGGTACTACATCACAGTTTTTTGCAATCCACAATAATTCCTCTTTTCGCTTAGGGTTAGTTTCCTTTGCCGCCAATTCCCTTGCATAGGCAGCGTATCTTTTACCATAGATTATTATTGCATCACAGGAAATTGCCATTGCCTGAAGTTGAGCCTTCTTATCGTAAGCATCAGGATCGTTTAAGAAATCTAATTTTTCTATTTCTTCTTCAATTTCTCTTTTAAAATCCAAAAAACCCTTTTCATAGATTTTGCCATCTGCCACCGTATGTCCCGGAGCTCTTTGCTCCATAAACTCTGTAAACATACCCGCTTCATAGCAATCTTTCCATTCCTGAGTCATTGCTTCAAGGATTTTATACCTCATGGAGCGCTTTTCCCAATAGGGGATAATTTTTTCCTCCTGAAGTTTTTTATCCTCTTCCTTAACTTTAAAGCTAATATATTTTCTGTCATTCATTATGGTCATATCTTCCACAGTATGACAGCACAATTCAGGGAATGTGGGAGCAACTTGTGGACCTTCGCTCTTTTCCCCTACAATTAGTTCATCTTCACCTATATATAGTTTTCTTTTTTCCATTAAATTTTTAAAATTTAAAGCTCTCAATATGGGTGTTTCTACAGTACCGTAATATTTTTCATAAAATTCTGTCTCTATTAAAGCTCTTTCCAAGCTAATAGATGGTTGTGTAGTTACGCTTAATTCCCTTAATCTTTTTGTTCTTTCAGTATATCCTCTCATTTTTAGCCTCCTATTTTTACTAAAAATCCTTTTTCCTGAAACAATCCTTTAAAATAGTTGAGCTTTTCTTCCGAAGGCCGGCTCATCTTATCAGATTGGTATTCCAATCCTAATTTTTTGTATTTATGGATAGCTATACTGTGGTAGGGAAGCAAATTCACTTTCTTGGTATTAGTCTTTTCCATAAGTTTGATTATTTCTATAATATTACTTACATCGGCATTAATTCCTTCTATTAAAGGTATTCTAATATTTATGTCTTTGTGAATTTCTGATAGCTTTATTAAATTTTCAATAATTAGTTTATTAGAAACACCTGTATAAAAAATATGTTTTTCTTCATCCATCAATTTAATATCGTATAGAAATAGATCCGTGTACTTAGCTGTTCTTTCCAAAATATTAAATGCAACTGCACCACAAGTATCTACTGCAGTGTGAATATTTTCCTCTTTTAGTCTCTTCAACAGTTCTTCAATGAAATCTACATGTATTAATGGTTCTCCTCCAGATAAGGTCGCTCCTCCTCCGGAGTTTTTATAAAATACCCTATCCTTTAAAACTTCCTTAACAACTTCATCTACTGTATATTCTTTTCCTGCAATTTCCCTGGCACCGTTAACACAGGTAATAACACAGTCTCCTTTGAAGGTACACTTGTCCAAATTTGTAAAAAGCTTATTGCCTATTATTTCTATAGCCTTGTTCTTACATTCTTTTACACAACTACCGCATAAAGTACACTTGTCCTCAGAATATAGAATTTCGAAACCTGAATTTTGACTTTCTGGATTATGACACCAGGCACACCTTAAAGGACATCCCTTGAAAAATACCGTAGTCCTAATACCTGGACCATCATGGACGGAAAACTTCTGTATGTTAAAAATATTAGCCTTCATTTTTACCTCTTACCGTTACCATTGGTAAGCTCTTTAATAAAGCTGTAGGTTATTTTTGCAGTTAAACCCCATATTATATAATCATAATATTTATAAAAATATACGGGATATCTTATATTTCCCCAGTCATAATCTTTTCCGTTATTTACCATGTGGTAAGGAAAGTTTTTATCTGCCTGAGGATAGTAATTCATATAGTATTTTTCAGGCTCGTTTTCTAAGAAAAAAGATAATGGTACAAAAAACAATTCCGATACTTCATCTTCATTAAAATCCATTTCATAAGGATCAACATCTTTTATAAGACCTAAGAAGGTGAACAGGAAGTATCCGCTTTTACTTGCAGCGTAGTGAAGTTCTGATATAATTTCTATATTATTTTTGTTTATCAGTAACTCTTCGGAAGTTTCTCTTATGGCAGCTTCCATAGGACTTTCATCATCTTCTATTCTGCCGCCGGGAAATGATATTTCTCCAGGCTGAGCTATGGAATTTGATCTTACTTCATAAATTAAATTTAATTCCCCATCAATTTCTATTAATGGTACCAGGACGGCAAAACTAACTTCCTCATCAACGGGTTTTGGCCTTAAGTTTTTTAGTTTGTTTCTAATATATTCAATATTCATCTATCGTAACAACCTCATTATTCCAAATATTATAAATATCAGTCCAGATATTGTTTTAATTATATAAGAAGGAATATATTTAGTCAATGAAGAACCTATAATAATTCCAAGGAAGCCTATTGCCAACATAGCAGCTACAGATGCGGATAATACTAAGTAGGGACAACTTGATTCCATGGCCAAAGTCATGCAAGTAAGTTGTGTCTTATCTCCCATTTCCCCTAATAAAAATGTAAAGGCTGTTGTTACTATAGGACTTAAATTATAGTGTTTTTCTATTTTATCTTCTTCTTCGAATATAATAGTAATAATTCCAAATATAATAAATATTATTCCTGCAAATATTTGAAGTAAGCTTTGTTCCATTATATTAGATATGTAACTGCCTACTAAGACGGCAGCCCCATGATTTAAAAATACACCTATAAGTATTCCTACAAGCATTTGTATTAATGTATACTTGGTTGCTAATGTCATTAGCATTAACTGTGTTTTGTCTCCCATTTCTGCAACAAAAACCAAGGTGAATGTTTCTAAAAATTCTTTATACATAACTCCCCCTGAAATTCTCTTTCAATAATTTAGGATATATATTATAATATTAAAAGCAAGGTATAAACAGAACCTATTATTGAAAGATTCGGAGGCTATATGGATAAGAATATACTAATTACAACAGCACCCTTCGGAAACGGTCATAAGATGGTTGCCACTGCATTGAAAAATGCATTTATTAATAAAGGTTATTATAATGTGTTAGTTGTAGATTTGTTTACGGAAGCTCATCCCAAGATTACAGAAGCAATTAAAAGAGCATATATAAAAAGTTACGATTTCGGAAAGGCCTACTCTAAACTTTATTACGGTTCAGAGAAACTGACTGATAAAAGAATTGTTGAGTTATACAGAAACTTTGGGTTTAAAAAATTAAAAGAAATAACAGAGACTGTTAAGCCAGATATAATAATTAACACTTTCCCCATATTAGCATCCCTTAAGATCAAGAACGATCAAGGCAATAACATACCTGTCTTCAACATAGTTACAGATTTTTACGTACATAAGCTTTGGATAAGCGAAGAAATAGACAAATTTTATATAGCAACCCATGAATTAAAAGAAGAGTTGAAAAAAATGAATATTCCATTAAACAAAATCGTTGTATCTGGAATTCCAATCAGGGAAGCTTTTGAAGAAGTGGATAATATTTCAAAACTTTACGCCAAGTATAATTTTAGAAGAGGCAAAAGAATTGTTTTAATTAATTCCGGTGCTTTCGGAGTATTGAAAAATATTAAAAAGGTATGTATTGAATTGTGTAAACATAAGAATATTCAAGTTGCAGTAGTTTGTGGAAACAACAAAGTTTTAAAGGAAAATTTAGAAGCCTTAGGCTTAAGAAATTTAAAAGTATTTGGATTCTTGGAAAATATCCATGAATTATATAAAATAGCCTCCTGTATGATTACTAAATCTGGAGGAATAACATTGTCGGAAGCATTAGCAGTACAGCTGCCCCTTGTTATTACAAAGCCAGTACCGGGACAGGAAAAAGAAAATGCCCTGTATTTTGAAAAAAAGGGAGCAGCTATAATAGCAAACAACACTTATCAAGTAGTCAACAGTACTATTGATTTAATCAACAATCCCCCGCTGTTAAATGCAATGCGAAAAAATATGAAAAAAATGTACAACAAAGCATCTACCAATAAAATAGTTGATGATGTATTAGGAAGTTTAAAAGATTAAAAGAACCCTTAGGGCTCTTTTTTTCTTCTAAGTTGTTTATTTTTTCTAAATTCCTCATGCAGAACTTTGTAAAGGCATTTTTTGAAACTTTCGTCCTGTTCTCTTCTTCTCTTGGAAGGTCCTTTACTTTTACCTCCCTGCTTTCTTATCCGTTCACTTATATACCTGGATTGGAGGAGGGTGTCTATATTATTCTTATTTATGAAAAAGCCTGATGTATGGATTATTGCCGATGCTTTTCCTAAAACAAGGCTGGCAAGTCCGTAATCCTGAGTAATTAATATATCTCCTGGTTTAAATATTTGAACTATTTTATAATCAACTGAATCTCTTCCCTGTTCAACAACTATAACCTGGAAATCACTGACTATATAGTGATCTATATCAACGACTATTATTAAATCTATACCAAATTCTCTGGCAGCTTTTTCACAAATCTCTTTCACTGTCTGGGGGCAAGCATCGCCATCTATTATAATTCGCATGAAAAAACTCCTTTTTTATTTAAACTATGACAGGGAAAAGCAAATGTTCATAGTTAAAAGGATAGGAATTTATGAATTCTTCCTCAGCGTATATAAATCCTTCCTTAAATGTTTCAATAAAGGTAACTCATTTCTCACCTTTTTCACATAATCTAAATCTATTTCCTGAACAGTATATCCTTCTTTTTCGTCCATTCTCCTTAAAACCTGTCCCCAAGGGGAAACTATTAGGGAATTACCGTAGGAACGATAGGTTGCTTCATAATCTCTTGCCGGGGCAACACCAATGGTATAAACCTGGTTATCCAAAGCTCTGCTTCTAAAATTTAATTCCCAGTGGGCGGGACCTGTTGTCATGTTAAAAGCTCCAGGATAAATTATTACTTCAGCTCCTGCAAGAGCCATTAGCCTGCCTAACTCCGGAAACCTTATATCATAACACACCCCAAGACCTATTTTACAAAATTCCGTATCAAAAACCGTAACATCCTTGCCGGCAGTCAACACATCTGATTCCTTAAAATACTGTCCTCCTTCCACATCTATGTCAAAGAGGTGTACTTTTCTGTGCTTAGCTATTTTTTCACCTTGTCTGTCAAATACATAGGAAGTATTATAAACATTATTTCCTTCTAATTCAGGAATTGAGCCACCAACAAGGTAGATGCTAAATTCTTTGGCAGCAGCACTTAATTTCTCGTAAGCATAGCCTCCTTCTTCTTCTCCATAATCTCTGAAATAAGAAGTATTGTAAGGACAACAAAACATTTCTGGCAATACAGCAAAATCTGCACCTTCTTGGGAAACAGTTTCAATTAGTTTGACAGCATTCTCTACATTCTTTTCTTTGTCCTCGTACACCTTAGTCTGCAATAAAGCGACCTTAAATTTTCTCATACTTCCCCTCCCAATTTTATTCTTTAATCAATTATAAAATATTTGTACCTAATATGCAATTGGTATAGGAGGAACTAAAGTAAAAAAGCAAACGAGAAACGGCAGTACATCTGCCGTTTCCTCTTATTCTAATTCTGCAATTAATTCTCCAGCAATTACCTTCTGGCCTTCCTTAACATGTATTTTATTAACAGTTCCCGCCAGTGGAGCTAAAACATTAGTTTCCATCTTCATAGCTTCTAAAACAGCAATAGGCTGTCCTGCCGTTACTTTTTCTCCTTCTTTAACAAGAATTTTAACTACACTTCCTGGTATGTTGGCACCAATTTCAAACTGATTGCCTGTATCTGCCATAACTCTTTCAATACCTGTATTCTTAGAAAGGGGAGCATTTTTGTCTTTAATAGTAACAACTCTGTTGTTTCCATTCACTTCAAATGTTAAATCCTTGGTTCCATTGTCATTACTTCTAATATCAACTAATTTGATGCTTAGTTTTTTACCTTCTGCAATTTTTACGCCGCAAGTTTCTCCTTCCTCCAAGCCGTGGAAAAATATGTCGCTACCCATAAGTCTTAAACTAACTTCATCTTTTGTACTCTTAATATAGTCTTCGAAAACTTTAGGATAAAGAGCATAGCTCAGTGCTTCTTCATCAGTTCCTTCCAACTCATATTTTTCCCGAAGCATCTTCTTAATGGCATCAAAATCTTCTGGTGGCAAGAGCTCTCCCGGCCTGCATTTAATAGGCTCTCTGCCCTTTAACACCAACTTGCTTAATTTTTCTGGGAATCCTCCTTCTGGCTGACCCATCATCCCTTCAAAATACGCTACCACTGAGTCGGGGAAATCCATGTCCTTAGCTTTTTCATATATATTATCCTTGGTCAAATTATTTTGAACCATGAATATAGCCATATCTCCCACAGCTTTTGAAGAAGGTGTAACTTTTACTATGTCCCCAAACATTTCATTTACTGTCTTAAACATTTCCTTTACTTCTTCAAACCTATGGCCTAAGCCGAAACTTTCAACCTGGGGCTTTAAATTTGAATATTGGCCGCCAGGAATTTCATACTTATAAATTTCTGCAGTACCTGTTTTCAATCCTGATTCAAACTTATTGTATACCGGACGTACAGCTTCCCAATAATCGGAGATTTTCTGCATATCATCCAAGTTTAGTTGAGTATCTCTTTCTGTATTCATCATAGCTGCAATTACGGAGTTTAGCGGCGGCTGGCTTGTTAGGCCTGCCATTGAATTAAAGGCTGTATCTACTATGTCCACTCCCGCATTTGCAACTGCAAATATAGTTACCACACCATTTCCGCTGGTATCATGAGTGTGTAGGTGGATAGGAATTGTAAGTTCATTTTTCAATGCCCTTATTAATTTATCCGCTGCCATGGGTTTTAACAAAGCAGACATATCCTTTATAGCAAGAATATGGGCTCCTCTGTTTTCTAACTTCTTAGCCAAATCTACATAGTATTTTAAAGTATATTTATCCCTTGTTTCATCAAGGATATCCCCAGTATAACAAATACTTGCTTCAACTATTTTTCCCTGGTTAAGAACTTCATCTATAGCAACTTCCATTCCTTTAATCCAGTTCAACGAGTCAAAGATACGGAATACATCTATTCCTGCTTTTGCTGATGCTTTTACGAATTCCTTTATTACATTGTCAGGATAATTTTTATAACCTACTGCATTAGCTCCTCTTAAGAGCATTTGTAGCAGCAAATTAGGCATTTTTTCTCTTAAGGTATGAAGTCTCTCCCAAGGATCTTCCTTTAAAAACCTGTAAGCAACATCAAAGGTGGCTCCTCCCCACATTTCCACGGAAAACAAATCACTTGCCAGGTGCGCCATAGCAGGTGCAATTTTCTCCATGTCCACAGTTCTTACACGAGTAGCCATCAATGATTGGTGAGCGTCACGCATGGTAGTATCCGTTAGCATCAGTCTTTTCTGTCTTAATACATAGTCTGCAACCGCCTTTGGACCTTTTTCATCTAACAGTTGTTTTAAACCAGGCTTTATTTCACCGCTAACTTTTGGTACTCGGGGAACGTCAAACTGGGGTTTTATTCCCTTAGTTTCATTAACTACTATATTACCTATATAGTTTAGAACTTTTAATTCTTTATCTCCTCCCCCTCGCACATTTAATAGAGAAGGATTTTCAGCAATAAACCCTGTATAACACTGTCCCTTTCTGAATGTTTCATGGTTAAGGACATTTAATAAGAATCTGATATTGGTTTTAACTCCATGTACTTTTATTTCCCTTAATGCCCTTGCATTTTTCTCTATGGCATCCTCAAAAGTTCTGGAATGGCTAATTACCTTTACCAACAAGCTGTCATAATAAGGACTAATTTCAGCTCCCGCAAAACCGTTGCCTCCATCAAGTCTTACTCCAAAACCGGAGCCAGTGCGGTATACATCGATTTTTCCTGTATCAGGAGCAAAGTTGTTGGCAGGATCTTCTGTGGTAACCCTGCATTGTATTGCATAGCCCGATCTTTTGATATCTTCCTGGGATTTAATATTTATTTTCTCCGAATCTAACCTGTAGCCTTGGGCTATAAGAATTTGAGCCTGGACTATATCTATACCCGTTACCATTTCCGTTACTGTATGTTCCACTTGAATTCTCGGATTCATTTCAATGAAATAGTGGTTTCCATCTTTGTCCACTAAAAATTCCACAGTACCTGCATTTCTGTAATTTACTGACTTGGCTAATTTCACTGCGTCACTACATATAGCCTGTCTTTGTTCCTCTGTAATACTTAAAGCAGGAGTAAATTCCACAACTTTCTGGTGTCTTCTTTGAATGGAGCAATCCCTTTCATATAGATGAACAATATTACCGTAATTATCTCCTAAAATTTGAACTTCAATATGTTTTGGATTTTGAAGGAATTTTTCTATAAAGATATCATCGATTCCGAAGGCTTTCTTGGCCTCCCTTTGCGCACTTCTAAACTCCCTTAACAGGTCTTCCTCCCTCCAAACTATACGCATACCCCTTCCGCCTCCTCCGGCTGAAGCCTTTAGAATAACAGGATATCCGCAATAATCGGCAAACTTCTTAGCTTCTTCCTCTGATTTAACAGCCTCTTCAATTCCAGGAATAATGGGAACCCCTATTTCCTTGGCAACTACTTTCGATTTTATCTTATCTCCTAATTTGTCCATCATTTTATAATCAGGACCGATAAAGACAATACCTTCTTCTTCACACTTTCTAGCAAATTCAACATTCTCTGCTAAGAATCCATATCCGGGATGAATTGCATCAACACCTTTTGATTTCGCAAGGCTAATAATTTCATCTATTCCAAGATAGGCATCGACAGGTGACTTGCCCTTTCCAACCCTGTAAGACTCATCCGCTTTAGTTCTGAAGAGGGAGTTCTTGTCTTCTTCTGAATATATGGCCACACTTCTTATACCAAGTTCTTCACAGGCTCTGAACACTCTGATTGCAATTTCACCCCTGTTTGCAACCAAAATTCTTTTAAACTGTTTCATATTCCACCTCTCCTATCATACATATACATATTATTATATAATACCAAACAGTTTAACATTATTATTTTAACTTTTCAACCCATAAAACTAATTTTATTAAATTTAAATATAAAAAACTTTATTTTATTCTTTTATATTAATTATAATAGGGAGAAATGGTTTTTGACTTATTATAAATATGCAAAAAATAGAAAAATAAGAACCCCATAATAATAAAAACCCCTTCAAAGGGGTTACTTATGCTAATGCCGTTCCTTTCAGATGGCTTATATCGTTGAAAGATACTTTTCTTACTTCATTGTTTTCATCTACTTCTATATATGACAAACTACAGTTATAGACAACAGTTTCAATCCAATTTTCCACCCTAATAGATTTTTTCACAAAAGCTTCAATACACTTGATGGTTCCACCATGGGCAACTATTAATATAGTTTTGTTTTTATATTTTTCTAATATTTCATTCAAAGCTTTTTCTACTCTTCCATAAAATTCACGGAGACTTTCACCGTTTGGATATCTTTGGTTTAGAGGATCCGCCTCAATTTTTTCAAGTATAGCTGGATACTCTCTCTTTATTTCCTCGTACTTCATGCCTTCGAACTCACCAAGGTTAAGCTCTTTAAGACCTTCATGCTTAATAATTTCTATATCCTTATTTCCTCTTACAATTTCGGCAGTTTTATAAGCTCTGCCTAAAGGACTGGAAATAATATAGTCAATATCAATTTCTTCAATCCGTTCAGATAAAAGTTCTGCTCCTATTATTCCCTTTTCTGTCAAATCAGAGTCCTTATGTCCCTGATACTTACATTCTCTGTTCCAAACTGTTTCACCATGCCTAGTTATATAAATTTTAGTCATTTTGTTTTCCTTTCTATTTCAATTTTTCTACCTTTTAATACAAGAATATTACTCTTCCCCGCTTGTTTGGTTATATTAGGCCTACGAAAATGGGTACTAAGACGGTTACTGATAGTGAAAGTATAAGCCCACTTATGAATGAAATTACCGCTACTTCCTGATTTGTATTCTTTGTTACCATGGGCAAGCCTGTATCCATACTTATGGCTGCTCCGGCAGCTATGGTTTCCAAGTAGCCTATGCGTTTTGCAATAATAGGTATTGCCACAAAAGCCATTACTTCCCTAAATACATTGGATAAAAAAGCTACCGTTCCCAGCTCTGAGGATATGGGAGTAATGATTATGGCGGATAAAGTATACCAGGACAGCCCTGAGGCTATGGCTAGGGCACCAAATATATTAATATTGAATATAAAACTGCATACAATCCCGCCTAACAAACTGCCTAATATAGTTCCTATAGGTACTATAAGGATTTTAAATCCTACATTTTTTAAATTTTTAAATATATCTTTATTGCTTCCTAAATCTATTCCTACAAAAAACAGGAGAAGACAAAGGCCTATATCCATGAGGAAACCACTATTTTCATAAAAAACTTCTGGCATGAAAAGCAATCCGGAAAGTATCCCCAATACAAGCACTATTAATATTTTCTTAGTCATTTTTGCCTCCTGTAATATTCTTATCTGTTATTAATCTCTTCCTTGCAAAATATACAAATAAAATACTAAGGGAGGCAGTTGTAAGGGCAAATACTGCCGCCATTATTCCTATTTGTCCTATGGATGAAATTATTTGTTCATCCATACCAATGTTAACTCCCATAATATAAATTAATCCAAAAAGGATTACCGTCTGAATAATGGATATTTTCTTCATTATATTTTCATGAATGGCACCTCTGCTGCTTAACAACCATCCCACCGTCAATATTCCAAAATAAAGCAAAACTCTAAATACCATAGCTATCCCCCTATTCTTTTACCGCTGTTCATCCACTGAACAAATTGGTCTTCACTAATTATTTCTATTCCTAATTCTTTAGCCTTTTTATTCTTAGATGAACTGGATAAAAGATCATTATTTATTAAATAATCCGTTTTGGAAGTAACAGAACCTGTTACCTTTCCTCCTCTTTCTTCGATAGCTGCCTTTAATTCATCGCGATTTTTGAAGTGACTTAAAGATCCTGTTATAACAAAAGTAAGATTTTCAAAAGTTTGCTCAGTTTCCTGTTCGCTGCTTTCAAATTCAATTTCTTTCAGTACATCTTCTATAAGAGCTTTCTTTTTTTCATTTCTGAAAAAATTTACGTAGTTAGTAGCCATTACATGACCAATGCCGCTTATTTCAATTAATTCTTCATAAGTTGCACCCTGTATTCTTTCCCAGTCATCCTTAAATTCCTTGCTAATTAATTTTGCATTGGATAATCCTATATTGGGAATTCCTAAACTGTATAAAAACCTTGCTGCTGTAGTTTTTCTTGCCTTATTAACGGAATTCACCAAGTTGTTAAAGGATTTTTCTCCGAAACCTTCCATATTGGTTATTACATCTTTATGTTTTTCTATATGGAAAATATCTGCAAATTCCTTTACTAGGCCCTTGGCAATAAATTTTTCAAGGGTAGCCTCCGAAAGCCCCTCAATGTTTAAGGCATCTCTGCTTACAAAATGTGTAAAGGCTTTTATTTGCTTTGCCAAACATTCATCATTTGTACAATACAATGTTTTAATACCATTGTCATTATTAATAAGGGTTTCACCGCCGCACACAGGACAACTCTTAGGAATCTCTATATTATTGCTTCTTGTTAAATTATCGGATATTTGAGGTATAATCATATTAGCCTTGTATACATTTATTAAATCCCCTATGCCTAATTCCAATTCTTCCATTATGCTTAAATTGTGTACGCTAGCACGACTTACGGTTGTTCCTTCTAACTCAACTGGTTCAAAAATAGCAATTGGGTTTATCAGCCCTGTTCTGGAAGCACTCCATTCAATATCCAAAAGCTTTGTTTCCTTTACTTCATCTCTCCATTTAAAGGCAATGGAATCCCGAGGAAACTTTGCAGTTGTGCCTAAAGATTCCCCGTAATTAATATCGTCATAGGTTAAAACCAAGCCGTCAGAAGGAAGGTCGTTTTCTTCTATATGTTCCTCAAACCACTTCACTGTTTCTTCAATATTGTCGGAAGTTACTTTCTTGTATTCAACTACGCTGAATCCTTGATTTTTAAGCCATTTTAATTGCTCTATCTTTGAATTTTTAAAATCCACATCTGCTCTTATAACAGAAAAAGCATAAAATTTTACATTTCTTTCAGCAGTTATTTTATTGTTTAGCTGTCTCACAGAACCGCTGCAAAGATTTCTGGGGTTTTTATACTTAGCTTCTACTTGATCGATTTTTTCATTCATCTTATAAAAGTCTGAATAGCTTATTACTGCTTCTCCTCTTAAAATCAAAGTTCCTTTATATGCTATAGTTAGGGGAATATTTGTAAAAACCTTGGCGTTGTTAGTAACTACCTCTCCTATTTCTCCATTACCCCTAGTAACAGCTTTTATTAGCTTCCCACCTTCATAAGTCATTACGATGGTAAGGCCGTCTAACTTCCAGGACAATACTCCTGCCTTGTTTTTAAGCCATTCTTTCAATGTAGAAACATCCTTTGTTTTATCCAAGGAAAGCATAACATTTTCATGACGTTCCTTAGGTAAATTTGATAAGAGTTCATACCCCACCCGGACAGTGGGGCTGTTGGATAGTACTATTCCCGTTTCCTCTTCTAATTGTTTAAGCTCATCATAAAGCTTATCATATTCTAAGTTTGACATTATTTCTCTGTCTTCCTGGTAATAAGCTTTGTTTGCTTCATTTAACACCCTTATTTTTTCCTGCATTAACTGTAGTTTATCTTTCATACCATACCTTCCTATATTTTTTCAATTGGCGCAAACTTAAGACTTAAATTCATTAACCCTTTGTTTTCAAAAGCTATAACTACAATCTGATCGTTCCCGTCATCTTTAAGCTGTACCACCGTTCCTATTCCCCAGGACTTATGCATAACTTTATCCCCTGGAACAAAGTCTGATTTTAATTTCCCTGCTGGTTTCTTTTTTTCAACTTCTATTCCTCCTCTGAAAAGAGGGATGGATTTATTTCCAAAACCTTGAGGTTTCTCATAAGACTTTTCCACTTCTTCTATACATTCTTTGGGTACTTCACTTAAAAAACTTGATTTCATTTTCATTTCATAGTTTCCATAACGCATTCTTTCCCTGGCATAAGATAAATAAAGCATTCTTTTAGCCCTGGTTATTGCCACATAGAATAATCTTCTCTCTTCTTCTAAATCGGCATCCTCATCACTGTGAATAAAGGGAAATATTCCCTCCTCAAGGCCTGTAATAAATACGGTATCAAACTCTAAACCTTTAGCACTGTGAACAGTCATTAAAGTTACTGCATCCTTTGAATCTTCCGTCTTGTCAATATCCGCCAACAAGGCAATGTGAGCCATAAAGTCTTCTAAGGTGTTTTCCTCATATCTTTCTTCAAAATCTTTAGCCGCAGAAAGAAATTCATCTATATTTTCCACCCTGCTTCTTCCTTCCACAGTTTCGTCCTGCAGAAACATATCCTTAAGGCCGGAAGTTTCAATTACTTCCATTATGAATTCGCTCAAGGGTAAAACATCCTTTTTAATCATTAACATTTCAAGCATGGCTACAAAGTTATCAATACTTTTTTTTGCAGAAGGAGTAAGGTCCATTTCATCGGTATCAAAACATGCTTCAAATTTTGATATTTCTTTATTGATAGCATATTCAGAAATAATGCTGATGGTTTTTTGACCTATTTTTCTTCGAGGAACATTTATTATTCTGTCAAAGCTTATATCGTCCTTTTGGTTTAAAATGAGGTTGAGATAAGCCATTATATCTTTTATTTCTTTTCTTTCGTAGAATTTTACTCCCCCCACGATTTTATAAGGTATACCTTCCCTGATTAAACCTTCTTCTAAGGCCCTCGATTGGGCATTGGTCCTATATAAGACCGCCATATCCGAATAATCTATGTTCTTTTCCCTATGTTCTTTTAACATTAATGCAGCTACAGTAATAGCTTCATCCTTTTCGTCTTCTGTTTCCAATACCCTAATAAGATTTCCCTCTTTGAAATCCGTATATAATTTTTTTCCCTTTCTTTGACAATTGTTTTTTATAACTTCGTTGGCAGCATCTAAAATCACCTTGGTGGAACGGTAGTTTTTTTCTAACTTTACTACTTTAGCTCCTTTAAAGTCCTTTTCAAAATTAAGAATATTATTGATATCAGCCCCTCTCCATCCATAAATGGATTGGTCTTCGTCTCCTACAACGAAAACATTGTTTTCTCCTGAGCTGTTTTTTCCTAGTATTTTTATAAGATTGTATTGGGAATGGTTCGTATCCTGATATTCATCCACCAATATATATTTGAATTTTTCCTGATAGTATTTTAATACTTCTTCATCAGTCTTAAGAAGTTTAAGAGTTTTTATAATTAAATCGTCAAAATCCAATGCATTTGAAACTTTTAATTTTTTCTCATAAAGGGCATAAATTTCCCCTATATTCCTATTTTTATAAATACCGTAATTATTATTAATATATTTATCAGGACTAGTTCCATTATTTTTTTCATTGCTTATAATTGCTTTTATATAGTTTTGGTTATAAGTCTTTGGATCTAAATCTAATTCCTTTATACAGTCTCTGATTAATATTTTCTGGTCATCTGTATCGTAAATAGTAAAGTTCCTGTCATATCCTATTCTGTCAATATGTTGTCGCAATATACGAACACAGATTGAATGAAAAGTTCCAATCCACATTTGACCTATTGAATAGTCTATAAGCTGTCCTATTCTTTCCTTCATTTCATTAGCTGCTTTATTAGTAAAAGTAATTGCAAGGATTTCCCAGGGCATTGCTCTTCCCGATTCAATCAAGTAGGCTATACGATGGGTTAAAACTCTGGTTTTCCCTGTACCTGCCCCTGCAATAACTAGTATTGGTCCTTTATCATGAGAAGCTGCTTCTCTTTGTTTTTCATTTAATGAATTTAATAATTCCATTTTTCCTCCGCCATATTGGGAACATTCATATCTCACCGGTTCACCCTAATAATTGTTCCCTACCTATATTTGTTGATATAGAATTATATCACAATAGAACATTTGTCTCAATAAATAAGATAGCTCTTTAAGTCTTAAGGTATATTTTTGTTTATATTAAATAGCTTTAGGTATAAATATAATAGATATGAACCTGATCTTAATCTCTTGTCCTGTCTTATAAAGTAAATAAAAAATAGGAGGAATTATGAGAAAAATACTAATACCCATCGACGGATCTCCCGTATCAGTAAAAGCTGCAGAAAAAGCAGTAACGTTAGGTAAATTAATTGATGGGGAGCTTACTTTTATAACTGTTGTGAACATGCCTTCGGAAGATAAATATTCCTTTTTTGGCATAAATGTAGAAAAGCAGTTTACTGCTAACCTGAAAGAAATGCTTAAAAAGTTAATAGAAGAAGAAACAAAAATGCTAAGAGTTGTTGTAAAAAATTTGAATACGGGTACTTTAAAAGTAGAACAGAGAGTAATTGTAGGAAATCCTGCAGCAGAAATTGTAAAATTAGCAGAAGAAGAAAACTTCGAATATATTTTCATGGGCAGAAGAGGCTTTTCTAAAGCAGAAAGATTTTTCATAGGCTCAGTAACTCAAAAAGTAATTGCCGCATCCCCTTGTCCTGTAATTGTAGTTAACTAAAAGAAGTAAGGGGCAAGGTCCCTTACTTCTATAAAACATTAAACAACCAGACGAAAAATGGAATTGTGAAGAGAGATAATAAATGGTTTATAACAACTGCTTTAGAAGCAAATACTACATCGCCACCATATTTTTGGGCTAGTATAGGTACCAGAGCTGCCACTGGCAAGGCCGCATACATTACATATATTTGTCCTACCATTCCCCCTATTTTTAACAACTTCATAATAATTATCATAAGCAAGGGTGAAACTACTAATCTAAAAAAGGTGGAAGGATATGTTTCCTTGTCAATAAATGAATCTTTTATGCCTATAATAGCTATTTTGCTTCCTATTATTATCATAGATAAAAAAGTTGTAGCATTTGTAAGTAAATCCAATAAATTTGTTAGAAACAAAGGCAGTTTAAGCTGAGAAAAATATAAAATAAGTCCTATATAAACGCCTATCATACCGGGATTTATCAGCAAAAGTTTATACCTGTTCTTAATTTTTTTCTTCCCTAACAAGACAGATGTTCCGTAGGTCCACATAAATAATAGATTTGGCACATGGAACATGGTTGCATAAAACAAACCTTCAGAACCATAAATTTGATAGGCCAAAGGAAAACCCATAAAGCCGCCGTTCAATAATACTGCTGTATATTTTTCTATTTTTTCCTTTTCTATATCTTTAGTTTTAGGTAATAAAATGTTTTCGAGTAATATTAATAAGATTATAAAAACAGATGAAATTAACAGTAAAACAGCTCCAGTTTTTAACTGTTCAATTGAAAAATCAATATTCATTGCATTTATTACCATGGCAGGGGTTGTTATGTTAACTAATAAATAAATAAGAACCCCTTCACCCTCATCGTTTAAGACTCCCTTATTTCTCAAATAAAAGCCTATGTACATTATAATTGCCATAAGAATAATGCTGTTTATCAGTATACCTATAATCATGTCTGCCCCCTCCTAAATCTGTCTAAGCATTAAGAGAATTATATAATATAACTCTGACTAATTCAATTAAATATTTCATTCTTATAAGTTACATACAATAATATATCCAACAAAAACAAATGGGATATTCTAAAAGAACACCCCATCAATTCTATTATAAAATAGTTTAATGATTATCACTTCTCATTTCGGGTTGCTTCGTATTGTCTTAAAAGCTTAACGAATAATTCTGGAACCTTATACATATTTTCTGGTGTTTCCACATATGAAATACGGAATTGTGTACTTCCTGGATTCTTCTCACCTTCTTCAATATCATAGAAACCTTTCATAGGCGCAATCAATAGTGTAGTTTGTACTCCATCTATATCAACAGCACCTTCTCCTGCACAATACAGGCAGAATTCAATGGCATCAAATCCCGGCTTTACAACATTTCTCACATCTACCACCGTATAAATTGATGCATCGGGGCTTGAAACAATTAAATCTGGCTCCAAGTTCTTCAGATCAGTAGAAACTTTTTTAATTAAATTTCCGTAATATTCGCGAAGATTCCTGCACCACTCTGCAATTTGTTCCTTAGTTTCATGAGCCAATGCTCCAAATATATACTGTCCTATGGCATTTGCACATAGATTGGCTGTATACTCAGCAGTACATCTTCTGCTGAATTCAGCATTGTCTGTTATAAAAGCACCTATTCTTAAACCACATGCATTCCAAACCTTTGAGGCAGTTTCAATACTTATTCTTCTTCCTTCTATACCGGGAACATCCTCGTCAGTAATTCCCCATATACTTACTAATTCACTGCCTTCTACATAGAATAATTCTCTATAGGCTTCATCGCTTGCCAGCCACATATTATATTTTACGCAAAGTTCTGCTAAGGATTTAAGGGTTTCCTTATCATAAAGCTGTCCTGTTGGATTGTCATAAGGTATAATAAGTAGAGCCCCAGGATTATGAGTTTTAATAACTTCTTCAATTTTGTCGATTTCAGGCAAACTGAACTTTCCATCTTCATTTAAATGGCGTTTTACCGTCACAGTCTTACGTCCTAATCTTTCTGCAAAAGAAATATAGTTGGTATATGCCGGATCAATCATCATGAGAGGTTTTTCATCTGTTCCTGCAGGCCCGCAAACTCCCAATATTAATAACTCCATAGCAGCAGAACCACCGTCTGTAACCGTAACATGTAAATTACTTGTATCAAAACCTTCACATTTAAGAATATTCTTAAAGGCTTCCTGAGTTTCATCGAATCCACCAGTCGCTGTATACCTGATTACACCTTTGTTGAAGGGACTTTCAGGAGCGTCTAAATTAAACAATCTTTTCTGCATAGCTGGATTTGTAGGCAATGAAACATTTCCTATTCCTACATTAATAACAGCCTCTGGCTTATCCTTACGTTCTGCATACTTCATTTGGGACAGTCTTACATCTGATGGCACTCTAGATTCAAAATGTGCTGACATTACAGGTTTGCTCATTAATAAATCCTCCTATATATATTAATATTTATTTTTATTAATTTCTGTGATAATATTCATTTTTGTCCCGCCATAATTATAACTAAATTTCTTATTTATGTCCA
>DURT01000012.1 GCA_012843025.1 Tissierellia bacterium
AAATACATGATGGCAGAGCTCTTTGGTAGAAAAGATGGTTATTGTAACGGTAAAGGAGGATCCATGCACATAGCAGATGCTACTAGGGGGATTTTAGGAGCAAATGGTATTGTTGGTGCAGGTCATAATATTGCCGTAGGTTCAGGTCTGGCTATTCAATATAAGAAGACAGACCAAGTTTGTGTATGTTTCTTTGGGGATGCTTCCACTAATCAGAGTACTTTCCATGAGGCGTTAAATTTAGCAAGTATTTGGAAATTGCCAGTGGTTTTTGTTTGTGAAAATAACGGTTATGGTATCTCAGTAAGTCAAAAACGACATCAGGCAATAACTGATATTTCCGTAAGGGCATCTTCCTACAATATGCCTGGTATAACCATAGATGGAAATGATTTATTTGCTGTATATGAGGCTGTTGGTGAAGCGGTAGCAAGAGCAAGAAAGGGACAGGGACCTACTCTTATTGAGTGTAAAACTTACAGATGGAGGGGACATTTTGAAGGAGATCCTACGGTTTATAGACCAGAAGGAGAATTAGAAGCCTGGATTAAGAAGGATCCTATTCCTCGGGTAGAAAAATATCTATTGGAAAACGGTGTCATGACTGAAGAAGAAATAAAGAAAATGAATGATGAAGTAGATAAGATGGTGGTAGAAGCCATAGAATTTGCAGAAAAGAGTCCTGTACCGTCATTAGAATCAGCTCTCACAGATGTGTATTCTGATATAGTAGAGGAGGGAAGAGTAAGATGAAAAAAATGACATATGCTGAAGGTATTAGAGAAGCAATGCGAACCAAAATGAAAGAGGATCCTACAGTCTTTCTCTTTGGAGAGGATGTGGGTAAGTTTGGTGGCTGCTTTGGAGTAAGCGGGGATTTATGGGAAGAATTCGGAGATGAAAGAGTAAGGGACACGCCTATTTCCGAAGGTGTAATAGTGGGGGCTGCAGTAGGTTCGGCAGCATGTGGGCTAAAACCCATTGCGGAAATAATGTTCATAGATTTTATTACTGTTGGTATGGACCAGCTTGTTAATCAAGCTGCAAAAATGAGATATATGTTTGGTGGTGAAATAAATATTCCTATGGTTCTTAGGGTACCTGCAGGAGGAGGTATTGGTGGAGCAGCTCAACATTCCCAGTCCTTAGAAGCATGGGTAACCCACGTTCCGGGACTAAAAGTTGTGTATCCCTCCAATGCACAGGATGCCTACGGACTATTGTTAACATCCATTGATGACCCAAATCCAGTTGTATTTATAGAACATAAAGTATTGTATGCCATGAAAAATGATGTAGATGAAAATGAATTGAAACCCATTCCCTTAGGAAAGGCTAAAGTTGTAAGAGAAGGGGAAGATGTTACCTTTATTACCTACGGAAAACAAGTTTACGATTGTTTGCAGGCAGCAGAAGTATTGGCAAAGGACGGAATAAATGCAGAAGTTATTGATTTAAGAACCTTGTATCCATTGGATAAGGAAACAATATTTAAATCTGTTGAAAAAACTCACAAAGTAGTATTGGTAAGCGAGGAGTGTAAGAGGGGAGCCTATACAGGAGAAATAGCTGCCATAATTGCAGAAGAACTATTCTATGAGTTAGATGCACCTGTTATGAGAGTAGGAGCTTTAAATACCCCCATACCCTTTGCCACAGATCTTGAGAATTATGTTCTACCTAGTGCTAAAGATGTGGAATTAGCGGCAAGATCACTGTTTTAGATATAGGGCGCAGTATCAGTTTGATACTGCGCTGTTATGGAGGGATAGAAATGGCTTCAATAGGAATAATAGCAAATCCGGCTTCAGGAAAGGATATAAGAAGGCTCGTTTCTCATGCAACAGTAATAGACAATAACGAAAAAATCAATATAGTTGAAAGAATTGTTCTGGGAGCACAAGCTTTAGGAGTGGAAAAAGTATACATGATGCCAGACTCCTACAATATTGGATATAGAGTTGCAGATAAGCTCATTAGCTGCCATGAGCTGAAATGTGAAATAGTTGTACTGGACATGCCTTATTTT
Organism: Tissierellia bacterium; assembly: GCA_012843025.1. Taxonomy (GTDB): domain Bacteria; phylum Bacillota; class Clostridia; order Tissierellales; family Sedimentibacteraceae; genus Sedimentibacter. The sequence continues at coordinate 2,030 of DURT01000012.1, forward strand.
GATAGTATGGAGGACACAGTAAGGGCAGTGGAATATATGGAGAATAACGAGGAAATAAAGTGTATAGTAACATTAGGAGGCGACGGCACTAATAGAGCTGTAGCCAAGAGTATTAAAAATACTCCCCTCATTACTGTTTCAACAGGAACAAATAACGTTTATCCTGTCATGATGGAAGGAACGATTGTAGGTATGGCTGCGGCGGCAGTTAGTTCAGGTAAGTTTGATGAAGAAAAATTCATTTTAAGGGATAAACGTATAGAAATTTATAGAGATAATATATTTATTGATATTGCATTAATAGATGCAGTTATATCAACAGATGTGTTCATCGGTTCAAAAGCTATATGGGATATGAATAGTATAGAAAAGATTTTTGTAACCCGAAGTCACCCTGCATCCATAGGGTTTTCCTCCATAGTAGGGTGTAAAAAAATTATATATCCAGAAGATGATTTTGGTGCCTGTGTAGATATTAATTTAAATAATAATGAGATAATGGCACCTATTGCTGCTGGAGTGGTGGAACCTATATCTGTAGGTGAACCTAAAATTCTAAGTTTGAACGATGAATATGAGTATATTACCGAAAGAAGAGGGACAATAGCCCTAGATGGAGAAAGAGAAATAGAATATGCCAAGGACCAGAAATTTGTTTTTAAGATTCGAAGAACAGGTCCTTACCATGTTGATGTAATAAAAGTATTGGAAGTTGCACAAATAAGTGGATTTTTCACATTATGAAGAGGAGGTTAGTATGGCTGAATATATATTAATGCCTAAAATGGGACTTACCATGACAGAAGGTTATTTGACAAACTGGCGAAAGAAGGAGGGGGATATAGTAAATAAAGGTGATATTCTCTTTGACGTGGAAACAGATAAACTAACTAATGAAATTGAAGCAAAGACATCAGGAGTATTAAGAAAAATTTTAGTAAACAATGAAACGGTAGGAGTTTCTGTGCCTGTTGCCATTATAGGAACGGCAGATGAGGATATTTCAGATCTTTTACATCAGGCAGGAAAAGTAGAAGAAAGTGTGCCTCAAAAAGAAACTTCGAAAGCTGAAAAAGCTACACCAGAAACCAAGAAGGTTGCTGCTGGCAGGGTAAAAATATCTCCCCGGGCTAAAAAAGTTGCCCAGGAATTAAATGTAGATTATAATCTAGTAACAGGCACAGGAGCCGGCGGTGCCATAACAGAGGAAGATATAAGAAAATTTGCCGAAAAGGAAAAAGTAAAAGTATCTCCTACAGCAGCGGTAGTAGCCAAGGAATTAGGGGTAGATACAGAGAAAATCCAAAAAGAGGGCAGGGTTATGAAAGCCGATGTAATTCAGTATAAGTTAGATGAAAATCTGCGAAAATATGCTGAGCCTCAGGAATACAGAACACCCATGTCCAATATGAGAAAGATTATTGCCAAAAGAATGCTTGAAAGTGTTCAAACATCTCCCACTGTATCCTTTAATATTAAGGTTGACACCACTGCCATGAAACAATTAAGGGAGGATTTGAAAGATACTGTTAAAGTATCTTATACAGATATTTTGGTAAAAATAGTTTCAATGGTATTACTGGAATACCCCTTGTTAAACAGTACCCTAGAAGGAGATGAAATCATCACAAGAAACTATGTGAACATGGGAGTTGCAGTTGCTCTTCCGGCAGGCCTGTTGGTTCCTGTAGTGAAATATGCCAATGTAAAAGGTTTAAAAGATATTTCCGAGGAAATTAAGGACTTAAGTGAAAGAGCAAGAACAAACAGCTTATCTCCTGATGAGCTTACAGGAGGAACCTTTACCATCAGTAATTTAGGCATGTTTGGAATAGAATCCTTCACTCCAATAATTAATCAGCCTGAAGTTGCAATTTTAGGAGTTAATGCAATTATTCAGGAGCCTGTAGTTGTAAACGGGGAGCTAGTAATTAAACCCATGATGAATTTAAGTCTTACTGCAGATCATAGAGTAGTAGATGGTGCTGTTGCTGCAGAATTTTTGGCAAAATTAAAAGAATATTTGGAAAAGCCGGGATTACTTTTGCTATAAGGAGGAAGTATGAAAATTGCAATAATAGGAGGAGGACCGGGAGGGTATGTAGCAGCTATAAGGGCAGCTCAGCTAAATGCAGAAGTAACACTTATAGAAAAGGAGCATTTAGGTGGAACCTGTCTTAATAAAGGCTGTATACCTACCAAGGTTTTCCTTCAAACTGCGGGAGAATACGAGAATGTTAAAAATAATTTTAAAGATTATGGTATAAAAATTACAGGTGTTGAATTAGATTGGAATCAACTGCAAAAAAGAAAAACAAAGATTATTAGAAAATTAGTTGCTGGTGTTGATGCCCTGTTAAGAAACAACAAGGTTAACAAAATTATCGGCGAAGGAAGCTTCTTGAACAAAAATCAAATTGAAGTTATAAAATCGGACGGCACAAGGCAGCTAGTTGATTTTGACTATGCCATAATAGCAACTGGTTCTGAACCTGCAGTAATCCCCATACCAGGAGTAGATCTTCCGGGGGTAATTACCAGTGATGAGCTTTTATCTCTTAAAGAAATTCCTAAATCCATGGTAATAATAGGTGGAGGGGTAATTGGTTCAGAATTTGCAGCTGTATACAGTGCTGCAGGTTGTCAAGTAACTATAGTAGAAATGCTCCCTAATATAGTTGCTAATATGGATCAAGATATTGTAGAGCCCCTAAAAGATAAGTTTATAAAAAGTGGCGTAGAAATATACACAGATACAAAGGTTGTTTCTATTTCAGAATCTTCAGAAGGTTTGACTGTAAATACATTATCAAAGGGACAGGAAAGAATATTTACTGCAGAAAAAGTTCTCATGTCCATAGGCAGGAAACCTGTAACAGAAAATTTATCTTTAGAGAAAGTGGGAGTTAAAACAAGTAAAGGAGCAGTCCTGGTAAATAAGAGTATGCAGACAAACATCCCCAATATATATGCAATAGGAGATTGTATTGGGGGCGTTATGCTTGCCCATGTTGCATCAGCAGAAGGAATTGTTGCGGTAGAATCTATAATGAACAAAAAGTCTAATATAGATTTTAAAACTATACCTTACTGTGTATATACAAATCCGGAGCTGGCGGGAGTAGGATTAACGGAAAGTCAGGCAAGGGAAAGAGGATACAATGTAAAAACAGGAATTTTCCCTATGTACATTAACGGTAAAGCAATGATTGAATCAAAATCCGAAGGATTGGTAAAATATGTAATAGATGAAGGAACTGGCGAAGTATTAGGACTTCATATGGCAGGACCAAATGCTACGGAGCTTATTGTAGAAGGAGCCCTTGCCTTAAGACTTGAAGCAACAATTGAAGAAATTACATCAACTATTCATGCTCACCCTACTGTGGGTGAAGCCCTCCATGAAGCAGCACATGCTGTTTACGGAAATGCAATCCACATACCGAAATAGCAGAAATCGGGACAAAAGTCCCGACTTTTTTTATAAAATAAGTATCCGCCACCTATGAGGGTGTACTTGACATGATTCTAAGATTATGCCGGCCAGCAACTCATCAATCTAAAAATTTCTGACACCATAGGCATTTCTTCGGAGATTTACTACTTAATAATTCCCTTGTATAATACCCTATAGGGTATTATAATTAAGATGTTGTAATTCATGTTTGGAATGTTCAGTAAACAGCATAAAATTGGGTCTGTCTGTAGAATGTGTAGGAGGGAAGAAATAGTGGGGTAAATGAGTCTCATTCAAAAAACATTTTCAAGCTTCCATTGCCGTCTAAAAATAAGCTTAGCTTTAAGTCTATTACGAGGGAAAACTTGCCGTATTTTGTGGGATGGATTGCTGTTTCCGTATGGCTTTATGCATATTTTCTGCCAATGGGAGACTTTGCACTTAAAATAAGTCTATTTGAGGATATAGTAGGCGATACAACCTTTTATTTTTATGTCATGCTGATTTTCGGAAGTTTGATACCGCTACTTTTCGATGGGAAAAGGTTTGTCCCCGCCTCGTTTTACAGCCTTATCATTTCATTGGTATGTTTTATAGTAGTGCTGTTTTTAGGTCCGGGCCTCCCATCCAAAATTATTATGCTGATTGCAGTACCCTGTATAGGACACATTTTTATTTCCCATGTATATGCTTTTTTTATGGTTCTAAATAATTCGGAAAAGTTCTATTCCATGATTTTAGTGGTGCTTCTTCCCAAAGTATTAATCTACATAAAACCCTTATTAGGCAGTACGCAGCTTACGCTGCACCCAATTATTATATTAATTTTTTTCATTATGATAACCTTAGTGTTTAGCACCTATTATATAAAGACCCATGCTGATTCGGTACCTTCCTTTCAAAAAGTAAAAGCACCTATAGAGGCATATTCTCTAATGCCTGTGATATTTATCGTATTTGCCTTAAACGATGTAGTAGCACCGGCTATCCTCCAACAGATGAGTACTTTTGCCAAAAGTCAGATAGAAAGCTACTATTTTTGGGGGATTCTAGCAGGACTTGCTGTGGTCCTCCTTCTACAAGCTGGTTTTTCAATGAACATATGTAGTATGTTAAATCTCTCTTTTGCATTTTTAGCCCTTGGGTTTGTGGTAGATATAATTCGAATTCAGTATCCGGAAGTTATACTTGTATCAGCTGTTTGTTTTGGAATTGCCTATTCTATAGGCATAGTCAATGTCTATTATTTAGCCGGATTTATGATAAAGAAATTCCAAAGTATTTATTTTTACAGGACCGGTTTTCTCATTTCCTCTCTTTGTTACTTAGCTGCATCTATATTTGTGAAGATTTTCGGGCAAGGTGAGATGCTGGTGCCGCCCATATTTATGGCATTTGTCTCGATTTGCATTGTTATTCTGTTTTTTCTTCTAACCCCTTTTTTTATAAAAATGCTGTATTCCGGAGAATGGATAGACGATGCTTACCGTGAGGATATTAGTCAGTGCACACGATTAGAAGCAAAACTGAAGGAGTATAAGCTTACACCTGCCGAAATGGAGGTATGCAGGCTACTTCTTGAAGGATATACCCTTAGACAGATTTCAGGTATACAATCAAAAGCCTATGCAACCATAAATACTTATTGTACGTCAATATATAGGAAGCTAAATATTAATAGCCGTGTTGAACTCTTGTTGTTGCTGCAAGAATATATAAAGTAGGAAATAACGCACTTTCCCCTCTCTCATTAAAACTAATGAGAGAGTTTTTTTGCTTTATCACGTGAATTAGTGAAGTGACACCGGATATTTTATCAGCTATTGTAAGTATATCCTTAAGGCGCTTATTAGGAGGTGATTAACTTGGGGTTTATGAGTAAGATTAAAGATTTTTTTGATAAATCAAAATCTGAAAGGGAATCACTAGAAAGGGAAAGGGAGATTTCCGGTACTCCGACTCGTTATGGTAAAAAGCTAAATCTTAATTCCATTGAAAAATCAGAACTGATAAAAAGTCTTACCCCCCGAGAAAAAGAGACATTTTTTATATTGTTAGAGGGTTATAACCTGAAAGAGGCTGCAAAACTGCTAAATATTAGCTATTCTACTGCCAATACCTATCAAACAGCCATTTACAAAAAGCTTCATGTAAACACACGGCCGGAATTGATTATCAATTACCGTGATGTGTGCAAAATTAGGGAGGAGCAGTAAGTTTATAAAAATTATAGGAGGAATATCATGAAACAAAAAATATTAGCCTTATTATTAACTTTTCTATTAATTGTAGGAGTATTACCTTTGACGGCGTTTGCCAATGACGCCCCTTTTACCTTAGAAGCGCCAACCCATTTAACGGCGGAACTTAAAACAGACTTGGATGGAGTGCCTTATTTCGAACTTAAATTGAATGTTCCACAAAGTGTAAAAGATTTGAATTCAAAGCTCTTAGAGGACTCAGAGTATTTTGAGGGTAAAGTTTGTGAAGAAATAGTAATAGCCCTAGAATACAAATACGGTGAATATGACTGGAATGAAGGACCGTCGCGCTATTGGAATACAAGCGCTTACCTTGCTGACTATCTAGAAGATGGATACTTAGAGTATTATCCATTTGACAGTTCCGACGAGTATAACGAAGTGGATATTAAAAGTGAGGTTTATTATTTTAGAGTACGTTTTCAGAGTATGTGGGGATATCAAGGTGACTGGCTAAATAATGAAATCTTCTCCGAATATTCTAACGTAGTGGAAATTGGTAATCCCTCCTACTGGAGTTCTGCCAGCGATTGGGCAACACCTGAGTTGGAAAAAGCAGCAGATATGGGGCTTATACCGGAAATCCTTAAAGGGGCAGACATGACAAAAAACATTACCCGGGAGGAGTTTGCGGAAGTTGTACTTCTAATGTATCTGAAATCAGCCGGTATACAAGACACAGCACCTAGTCCCAACCCCTTTACTGACACACAAAACCCGCAAATATTAAAGGCTTATCAATTAGGTATTGTTAAGGGTATGAGTGAGACAAAATTCGAACCTAATACCCTTATCAACCGTGAGCAGGTGGCGGCAATGCTGGTTCGAGCAATTAAGCTTATAGCACCAAACGCCGACTATTCCACTGATGGGGCGCCAACCTTTACCGATCAGGGGGATATTTCCGACTGGGCATTGAACGACTGTCTTTATATTGCTAAACTTGGCATTATCAAGGGCAGCGACGGGAAGTTCATGCCTCGTGCCGTAACCCAGGCTCAGGTTGCAGCGGGCTATGCCAATACATCCAGGGAGCAAGCCCTTGCCATGAGTGTGCGAACTGTAGATAAAATGGATGAAATTAAGTAATGATGTCATGTTGGGGTGAGAAAATCTTAACATAGAATTAAGAACATTTAATATAGAAGATTCCCACTATAAGAACAGTTGTTTAGCCCCTCATAAAATGGATATATATTATATGAGGGGTGATGTTATGAAACTGTTGGTTCCAGTAGATGGTTCTAATGCTTCCATAAATGCGGTGAAAAAAGCATTAGAGTTATCAAAGAAATATAATTTTTCAATTAAACTTATTTCTGTAGTACCTGAGAAAAGTTCTGTATATAGAAAGCATGAAAATGCCTGGAAAGGTGTAGAAAGTTCCCCTATATCCGATAGTGAAGAGTTAGAAAAACAATTGGAGAAGAAAATAAAGAAAAATGCAGAAAGACTTTTAAATGCCATTGTTTCTAAATTAGATTTCAGAGGGATAAAAGTCGAAGCCCAGGTTTTGGTGGGAGAACCTTATGCTAAAATTTTAGAAACTGCAAGAAATGATAAAGTTAATATGATTGTAATGAGCAATCGGGGATTTTCTAAAATTAAGCGATTCTTTGTAGGTTCTGTTACTCAGAGGGTAATTGGGGAAGCGCCATGTCCTGTCTTAGTGGTGAATACGGAATTTGAACCTTAGTATAGGAGGAAACATGCATATTATTATAATAGGAGCTGTTGCGGCAGGAACATCTGCTGCAACAGAAATAAGAAGAAATAATAAAGAAGCACAAATAATTATATATGAAAAAGATAAGTATATTTCCTATGCCGGTTGCGGAATGCCTTTCTATATAAGTAATGAAACGAAAGACTTTTCGGAGATTGTACCAAGAGATGCAAAATTTTTCAAGGAAAAACATAATGTGGATATATATACCGAACATGAAGTGCTGTCTATAAATAAAGAAGATAAAAAAATAACCGTTAAAAATTTATTAACTGGAGGAGTTTTTGAAGATAATTATGATAAACTTATAATTGCCACAGGTGCTAGGGCAGTAAGGCCAGATATAAAAGGAGCTACTGGGGATAATGTATTTATTCTAAGAAATATAAATCATATGAATAAGATTAAGAGTTTTATTGAAGAAAATAAACCTAAATCAGCGGTTATTATAGGTAGCGGATTTATTGGCCTTGAAATGTGTGAAAGCTTTAAACACTTGGGGATGGACATTGCAATAATTGCCAGGTCAGGTATTTCAAAAGGAATTGACCCGGATATGTCGGTATATATAGAAGAATACTTACGGCAAAAGGGAGTAAATGTATACACAAATACTCCTACTATAGAAATAAATGAAGAAGGCGTTATAATAGGAAATGGCAGCCTAATAAAAGGAGATATGGTACTTTTGGCAACAGGAATAAAACCTAATGTGGAGCTAGCCAAAAGTGCAGGAATTGAGCTTGGAGCAACAGGTGCCATAAAAGTAGATAAACAAATGCGTACTAATGTAGAAGATATTTACAGTTGCGGTGATTGTATAGAAATGTTCTATACTATTGACGAAAAGCCTGTATTTAGGCCCTTAGGTTCTACTGCAAACAAAACAGGTACTATTGCAGGAAGTATTATAACTGGTAAAGATACGGAATTCAAGGGAGTCTTGGGTACTGGCATATACAGAATTTTTGATATGACAGTAGGGCAAACGGGATTTTCAGAAAGAGAAGCTCTTAGACTAGGCTATAACACAGTAGCTTCTATAGATACAAGGCTTAACAAACCAGCCTACATGGGAGGGAAGCCTATGACTATAAAAGCAGTTGCAGAAAAAGAAACAGGTAGACTTTTAGGTGCTCAAATAATAGGTTATGAAGGTGTTGACAGAAGATTAGATGTAGTGGTAACAGCCATTAGCTTAAAAGCAAGTGTGGAAGACTTAATGCACCTTGACCTTGCCTATTCACCACCCTACTCAACACCCAGGGACCCACTTTATTATACTGCTGCAAAATTAATGAGAAAGATAACAGAATAGGGACAAAAGTCCCTTATTTCATTATAGATTTTAGTTTTTTACCTAAAAATACAATGGCTGCAGCCTTTAAAGCGTCCCCTGGTATGAATGAAAGCATTCCTAACTGAAGAATTTTATAAATGCTGAAATCATTTAAAAGGAGGATATTTAAAATATAGTACATGTAGGGCAGTCCAAAAGCGTAAATTATTAGGCTGCCTGCTACAACAGCAGTCCATAAATCTATGGAATTTAATACTTTATTTTCCGTTAACTTACCTACAGCAAAGGCAGCAACTACATAACCTATTAGAAAACCGAAACTTGGTTTTAAAAGATGTTGCAGTCCTCCAGAAAAGCCTGAGAATATGGGAAATCCTAATAGCCCCAAAAGTAAGTATGTTATTTGTGCAAACATAGCTTTTCTTGCACCTAAAATAATACCTGATAAAAGCACAAAAAAGGATTGAAGAGTGATAGGTACTGGCCCTATTGGTATGGTAACAAAGGCACCTACTGCCGTTAATGCTGCAAAAATACCTGTTTGAGTTATATCTTTGACGCTAAAAACTTCTCTCTTATACATAACTTCACCTATATAGTTTTATTTTTTCTTTATAGAAACTTCGCCAGAATTTAAGGTTGTTTGTTCTCCTTCGGAAGTAAAAATCACTAGTCCGCCGTAGTCGTCAATATCTAAAGCATAACCTTCATGCCAGGAGTTGTCTTTCTTGTATAAAATATGTTCATTTAATATCATGGACCTTTCCTTATACTCTTTAAGAAATTCTCTGTCCTCTAATTTTTCACTTATAGTTAATAAATTATTGATAATTTCCCCAGCCAAAGGATTTCTTAGGGAAGAATCTTTATCATTGAGAACTGAACCGGCAGTATCCTGTAATTCCTGAGGAAATATTTCTTTTTCTGTCTTTACGTTTACACCTATTCCCACTATGACGCTGTCCATCATGCCGCTTTCAAAATCCGTCACTGCTTCTGTAAGTATGCCGCATACTTTCCTATTATCTATAAATATATCGTTCACCCATTTTATTTTTGGTTCTTTGTTTGTAAGTTTTTCTATTGCCTGGCATACGGCCACAGCTGCTGCTGTAGTTATTAGGACTGAATTTTCAATCTTAAGATTTGGCTTTAGAATAATACTCATGTAGATTCCTGATTCAGGAGGAGAGAAAAAATTTCTTCCGAACCTTCCACGTCCTTTAGTTTGCTCCTCCGCCACAATTACTGTTCCATGTCTTGCCTTTTTAACAGCTGCTAATTTAGCTTCTGAATTGGTGGATTCAATTGATTTATAAAAAGTAATGGGAATATTTTTAAATTCTTCTTTTAAATATAATCTTATACCTTCCGAAGACAAAATATCTGAATCGGGAGATAGAATATATCCTTTGTTTGGTACTGAAGATATTGGATAGCCTTCATCTTTCAAAGAATTAATTGCCTTCCAGACAGCTGTCCTGGATACCATAAGTAAATCCGCCAAATCCTGGCCGGAAATATACTTACCCTTTTTAGATTCTAAAATATTTAAAACCTTATTTTTTACCGTCATAGTTTCACCTCAACTAATTATAAGCGGAAGACCTGGTAATGTCAACCTAAAAAAATATTAGGTTAACGACCTTTTTTGACAAAGTATTCTTAAGCTACATAGAATAAATAAAAAAATACTTGAATTTTATTTCTATTTAATATATAATATATGAAAAGGTTTCCTTTCAATTTAATAATAGTTGTTTCAGGTGATTCTATGGAAAAGGTTAACAAGGTTTATATTGTAGGGGAATCTAGAACCAACATGGATAATGCAATAACCAAAATATACAATTCATTCTATATGGCCTTTGAAATAGATGCATCAACGGATAAAATATTAGACTTAGGATGTACTCATACTTTGGATATTACTGAAAGGTTCATTAGAGAACTCTTTGTAGGGAAGTATATGAGGCAAGATAATACTATAGAAGAAGAGATAAAAAAGCGGTACCATGGCACTTCACAAAAAGCCGTAATAGTTTCCTATAAAGATGCTTTAAAAAAATATATAGCTGTAAAAGAAAAATATTTCAAGTAGCTGCTTTATTTATGTGAAATAGCCAAAAGCTATATCGGAGTAAATAAAACCCAGCGAAAAACAAATAATATTTGTTTTTTGCTGGGTTTTTTTATTGTAATTATATTTTTGGGGTATCTTATAAGTGAATTATATGTAAGGAGTGATAATTTGTTAGATGAGAAAATATTTGAAATGAAAGACCAGATAATTAAAAGTGTTCAGGAATCCGTAAGGATAAAAAGCGTTGAGGATGAGCCAAGGGAAGGAATGCCTTTCGGGGAAGGAATTCACAAAGCTTTTCTTCATTGTTTGCAGCTTTCCCAATCATTAGGTTTCAAAACCGTAAATATAGACAATATGATAGGGTATGCAGAATACGGTGAAGGAGATGAAATGGTTGCGGTTTTAGGTCACTTAGATGTGGTCCCTGAAGGAGAGGGGTGGACCTATCCCCCTTATGGTGCAGAAATTCATGAAGGCAAAATATATGGTAGAGGAACCATCGATGACAAAGGACCGACAATAGGAGCTCTTTATGCATTAAAGGCAATTGCCGATTTAAAGCTTCCCTTAAAAAGAAGAGTAAGAATTATATTCGGCTTAAATGAAGAAACGGGAAGCAAGTGTGTAAAACACTATGTAGATAAGGGGGAAGAAATCCCTGTATGGGGTTTTACTCCCGATGCAGAATATCCAATAATAAACGGGGAAAAAGGAATTGTAACATGTAAGTATAAAAGAACTTTTAATGAGGAAATACCCTTAATATCCATAAAGGGAGGGACTGCTCCAAATGTGGTTCCCGACTACGCTGAAGTAGTAGTTAGTTTATCTAATGAGAAAAAAAAGTTAGCTAAAAAAGTAGCGGAAACAATGGAGGAAATAGAGCTTAGGGAAGAAGGAGATAATCTAATAATAATGGCCCATGGAGTTTCTGCCCATGGAAGCACTCCCGAAAAAGGAAAGAATGCTATTTCTTACCTGTTGCTGTTTATGCACAAACTTAATTTTTCTGGAGAATTTGGTGATTTTCTAAACTTTGTAAATTCTTATATGGAATTGGATTTACATGGTAGAAAATTAGGAATTTATTCCGAAGATGAAGTTTCAGGGAAATTTATATTCAATCTTGGTACTGTTCAAGGAAATAATCAAGAAATAAACATTGAAATAAACATGAGGTATCCAGTAACTAAAAAATATGAAGACTTTATTGATATTTTTAAAGAAAAAATGAATTTAGGCAAAATGGAAGAAATTTATATAAGGCATAAGAAAAGCCTGTACGTGCATCCAGAGACGGAATTTATCAAGAAGCTTCAAAAAGTATACCAGGAAAAAACAGGAGATAAGGCTGACCTTATATCAATTGGTGGAGGCACTTATGCTAAGGCCATGGAAAACTTAGTTGCTTTCGGTCCCGTATTTAGAGGACAGCCAAAGGTTGAACACATGCCAGATGAATATATAAAAATCGATGATTTAATTAAAAATGTACAGATAATGGCAGCTGCCATTTATGAACTTGCTAATTAAGGTTAGAAAATTGTATATGCAAATAATAATTAATAGGAGGTAAAAATGAAAATTACAGACATTAGAATTGGAGAAATTTCAGTACCATTAAAAACACCCTTTAAAACTGCATTAAGGACTGTTCATAGTGTTGAGGACATAATTGTAGAAATACATACTGACACAGGTCACGTAGGTTATGGGGAAGCTCCTCCCACAGGTGTTATAACAGGTGATACAAAGGGTGCAATTGTAGGGGCTTTAAAGGAACATATTATAAAAAGTATAGTAGGCATGGATGTTGAAAATTTTGAAGAACTGATGTTGAAGTTAGACAAATGTGTACTTCACAATACAAGTGCTAAGGCTGCTGTTGATATTGCTCTATATGACTTGTACGGACAACTATACAATGCTCCCTTATACAAAATTTTAGGGGGATATAAAAACGAAATAATAACGGATATTACCATAAGTGTCAATTCACCGGAAGAAATGGCAAGAGACAGTATCGATGCGGTAAAAAGAGGTTTTGACACCTTGAAAATCAAGGTAGGAAAAGATGTAAAAACTGACTTGGAAAGAATGAAAGCAATTCGAGAGGCTGTGGGATATGATGTAAAACTAAGAATAGATGCTAATCAAGGTTGGAATGCCAAAGAAGCTGTTATAGCTTTAACCCAAATGGAAGATGCAGGACTTGATATTGAATTTGTAGAACAGCCGGTTCCTGCTCATGATATTGATGGTTTGAAGTTTGTAACAGACAATGTTTCCATACCTGTTTTAGCCGATGAAAGTATCTTCTCACCAAAGGATGCTCTTACAATTCTTCAAAGAAGAGCAGCGGATTTAATAAATATTAAACTTATGAAGACAGGCGGAGTGCATAATGCTTTAAAAATTTGTTCCATAGCTGAAGTTTACGGAGTGGAATGTATGATAGGCTGTATGTTGGAGGCAAAAGTAAGTGTAAATGCTGCAGTACACTTAGCTGCTGCTAAAAGTATTATAACTAAAATAGATTTGGACGGACCAGTACTTTGCAGCGAAGACCCGGTGGAAGGTGGAGTAATTTTTGATGAATATAGAATTATTCTTAATGATGATCCCGGATTGGGAGTAAAAAAGATTCACGGCCTTAGATACTTAAATTAAAATTTATATATAAGGAGGAGAAAAATGGAATTAGGAAGTTGGGCACTTATATCATCACCTTCGCTGTTAGCGTTACTTCCGCTATTGGCGTATCTCATTATGGTATTCAGAAACAAATCTAACTTGGCAGGTTTGGCTGTAGGAATAGTTATTGCTGCAATTCTTACAGGTCAAAATTTAAAAGCTCTTGCCTCCATATTTGTTTCTGCCTTAGGTTCTTTTTTAGGAACAATTGGTCTTATCATAATGTTTGGTAGCGGTTTAGGGTACTTAATGAACAGGACTAGAGTTAGCCATACTTTGGTTTATTGGATTGTGAAAGGTATTGGGGTTAACAGCGAATTTAAAGGTATGCTTGCAGTTATTATTCCGTCAATAATAATTTGTGGTTTACTGGGAACTTTGGCTGGAGGTAATGCAGTTATAGCTCCAGTAATAATTCCTGTGGTTGCTGCTGTAGGCTTAACACCATCAACGGTTTGCTCTCTTTTAAGGGTTTCTGGAGAAGTAGGATTGATCATGGGACCTCTTACGGGAGTAACCCTTGCTACTTTAGGTGTTACAGGTCTTTCATACGGCCAGTTTATGCTGTGGGCGGTTATCCCCTTCAGTATTGTATGGCTCGGTGCTACCTTGTTTGCAGCTTTTAGAATTCAGAAAAAGTTAAAAGGTATTGAAGTTTATGAAATTACAGATGACATGGTTGATATTAACAGTATAGTAAGTACCAAGGAAGAAAAAATTACCACAATATTATTTATTGTTTCCTTCATATTGTTAGTATTTTTCGGAATTTATACTAAACAAGGCACCAGCTATGCTGTAATCGTAATGTTGATATTGTCCATCATTATTTCTGTTTTCAGCAAGTTGGAAATAGATTCTGCTATTGATACATTTGTTGAAGGTGCTTCAAAGATGACAAATATGTTCTTGGTATTTATTTTCTTTGAAGTTATGTTTGTAATGATTGGCCTCGGAGGAGGTTTTGACGCCTTAGGAGAATTGTTGACTGGATTGGTTTCGGCAGGAGGAAAAGCTGGAGTGCTGATAGTAGCCGCATTGGTTGGAGGTTTCGGTATAGAAGCAGCAGCTGTTGCTGAAATACAAATTGTTCATGAAATGTTTATAAACCTAGTTAATCAGGTTAATCTGCCTATGGAAATATGGGCTACAGCAATATTGGCAGCTACAAGAATTACCGGCTCCTTGTATCCAACTGCAAACTTGGCAGGTCAATTAGGTATTTCCAGATGTACCAATATGAAGGAAGTATTGAAAGCCAGCTGGATAGGAGCAGGAGCTCTTTGGGCCTGGGTTATAGTTTGGGCCTTTGTAGGACCTATGCTGGTATGATAGACAATTTAATGTAAGCGTCATATTATATTCCCTAGTATATGATCTGAATTAGGTTATATACTGGGGGTATTTTTTATGGGAATAAAAGGTGTCTGTATAGAAGGTTAGTATTTCTTTTTTTCTAGATTTCAAGTATACTACTAGTAGAACATAATACAGTAATCCGTTAAGGTATACTTATTATAAAACTTTAAAAGGAGATGCTATGACTGAGGTTTTAAGATTAGACCATGTTAGCAAGAGTTTTGGCAATAAGGAAGTTTTAAAAGATATTACTTTTAGTGTTAATAAAGGAGAAATTATTGGTTATATAGGATCTAATGGAGCTGGTAAAAGTACAACAATTAAAATAATTTTAGGACTTGTAGACGATTACCAGGGGGATGTCTATGTTTTAGGAGAAAATATCAGAGGGCAATATGAGTATAAGAGAAGGATTGGGTATGTTCCCGAAGTTTCTGATATGTATGACAACCTAACAGCTTATGAATATTTAAGTTTCATAGCTATGTTGTATGGCATAGAAGAAGATAAGGCCGTAGCTAAGGGCAAGGAAATGATGAGTGTATTCGGCATTGAGGGCGCAATTCATGGCAGGATACATACTTTTTCAAAGGGCATGAGGCAAAAATTATCCCTTGTAACAGGAATGCTACATAATCCGGAGATCTTATTTCTAGATGAGCCCTTGGGTGGAATAGATGCCAACAGCGTATTGGTTTTTAGGGAAATATTGAAGAAATTAAAGGAAGAAGGAAAAACTATTTTTTACTCATCCCATATATTAGAAGTTGTTGAAAAGTTAAGCGACAGGATCTTGGTTATAAATGAAGGTAAGATTGTTGTAGACGGAACTATGGCAGATGTAATGAGCAAGCAGACAGATGCATCCTTAGAATCAATATTTAATGAGGTTACTGGCTTCCACGATCATGAAGTTCTTGCGCAAAAATATATTGATGCTTTTCTAAGCTGAGGGGATATTATGAATGATTTTTTTTCGCTAAGGGTACTTGATTTACTTCAAGGAATGTTCAAAAAACTAGATATTAATTATGAAGTGCTTCGTGCAATATTAAAGACAAAGCTAATATTAGATGGAAGAAGGGCACCTGTAATAAATACGAAGGAAAAAAGAAGGGAAGAAGGAAAAACTTCCTTATTGAAGGGGAATTTGCTTCACCTAATTTTCGGAGTTTTTTTAGCATTCTTTATATATTTTATAAGGGATGAAATGATTCGCATGATGTATTTTTCTGGGGCTTTCTTTATTATGACAACAATGTACTTGATTTCCGACTTTTCCTTTGTACTATTAGATACGAGCGATAAAAATATACTTATGACAAAACCTTTGGACAGTAAGACTGTGTCATTAGCAAAAGTTTTGCACATTATGATATACATGTTAAGACTTAATACCTTTATAGCAGGACCTTCTCTTATTGCCATAGTTATGACTAGTAGCCCTTTAACTATTCCTGTATTTATTTTGGAAATAATACTAATGGATTTACTTATATTTTTAATAACGGCTTTCATTTATTTATTGGTATTGAAGTTTTTTAATGGAGAATTGCTGAGAAATATAATAAATGCTATTCAGATAATGCTTACCATATTAGTTACGATAGGTTATCAAATAGCTATAAGAATGATTGATTTTACAGACCTTCAAAATATTAGTTACAAGTTTCATGTAGCTCATTATTTTAATCCAATATTATGGTTTGGAGCACCTTTTGAAATTATGTCCAATGGCGGCAAGGGCTATCTATATGTTTTTACCCTCTTAATCCTTGTAGTTCCTATAGTTTCTTTTATTCTCTATTTAAACTTAAGCAAGAATATGGAAAGTCTCCTGCTTAAGCTTGAAGGAGAGGGGAAAGAAAAAGCTTCCAAACACAGGATTGAAAAACTAGTGGGTATGCTAATTAATAGGAATGAAATAAGTAGACAATCCTTTAAATTCTCAAATGCTATGTTTAGAAGTGACAGAAATCTTAAATTAAAAATATATCCGGCTTTATCTACGGGGGTTCTTCTTCCAGTACTTATGATTTTTAATATGGGTGTAGGGGGTGAAATTGAAATTAGAGGATCTGAATACTTATTTCTATATTTCAATTTACTCATCTTTTCATCTGTCTACTCTTTAGTAAATTATTCATCGGCCTGGCAAGGGTCCTATGTTTTTGTTTCATCAGGATTTAGAGAAACTAGTGAATTATATAGAGGTTTGATGCAAGCAATGGCTTATAGGTTTTTCATTCCCCTGATTATTTTAAATGGGATAGTTTATACAATTGTTTTTAGGTTCAAATTTCTTATAGATATTATAGTCTTGCTCATAGCAAGCATTGCAATTATGCCCCTTATAGGTAAAATATACCTTAAGCTACCCTTTTCGAAACCCTTGGATGAATCTAATCAAAAAGATTCTTATGCTAAATTTTTTCTTTCCTTAGGAATTGTTGGACTTATGGCGCTAATTCACTTTTTCTTCCGTGCCCTATATATGGGAATTTGGATATATTTAGCTGTCTTGATTCTTGTACTGCCGATTATCTGGAAATTTATCCCCCAGGGAATGAAGTAATTTATAGATATGAATTAAATCTATATAATGAAATAAAAACACTGTTATGGTAAAATATATAAAATAAATTATTGGAGGATGCCATGAAATTTTTGTGGACTACGCTACTTGTAAACAATATGGAGGAATCAATAAAATTTTATGAAGAAATAGTTGGTCTTAAATTAGTGGAAAGGTTTCAAGCAGGACCAAAAATGGAAA
>DURT01000013.1 GCA_012843025.1 Tissierellia bacterium
AGGACAACTTTAATGATACCCCCTACCCCTGAACATTGAGTTCAGGGGTTTTTTATTATCAAAAATGCAAAAATTACTTGACCTGTCGTAGTAAATATATTATAATAACTACGACAGACGTAGTACAATAGACGTAGTAAAATTTTAGAAAGAGGTAGGAAGATGATTAGCAGTGATGTAATTCGCGGCTATAATGATACCATGATATTGTATCTATTGATAAAAGAGCCCTCTTATGGTTACGAAATATCCAAAAAAATCAGAGAATTATCAAATGAAAAATACCTTATTAAAGAAACTACTCTTTATTCTGCTTTTAAAAGAATGGAAAGCAATGGCTATATAGAATCATTCTCGGGAAGCGAAACATACGGAAAACCTCGAACTTATTACAGAATAACGGAAGCAGGAAAAAAATACTATGAAAAAAAATGTAAAGAGTGGGAAGTGACTAAAGAAGTAATCGAAAAATTTATAGTTAAGGAGAATGGCCATGGGTATAATTAGGAATTACCTTGACAACATGTTTTTAGGTTTACCCCAGACAGAAGAAGTAATAAGAGCAAAAAATGAATTGCTTGCTATGATGGAAGATAAGTATAATGAATTAAAAAATGAAGGTAAAACAGAAAATGAAGCCATAGGTATTGTAATTTCTGAATTCGGAAATTTAGAAGAGTTAGCCGAAGCTCTGGGAATTAAGGAAGTTTTGGAAAAGAAAACTGATATTCCTATACTTTCTTACGATGAAGCAAAGCAATATATTGAAGATTCAATAGCCATAGCACCAAAAACGGCATTAGGAGTATTTCTTTGCATAATAGCTCCTGCAACCTTGCTGTTTATATTAGGGTTGAGAGATATGAATATTATAAGTGTTAAAGAGGAAGTTACCATTGCCCTAGGCTTGACAGCCCTAATATTATTGGTAGCAGCGGGAGTTTCACAATTTATAAGATTTTCTAGCCAGTTAGAAAAGTATGATTACCTTAAATCTAATGTTTTTCAATTAGATTATGTAACTGAGCAAATGGTTCGAAATACGCAGGCCCAGGATGAAAATTCATACAAATATGCAGTGAGTATTTCTGTTATGTGCTATATTTTAAGCGCCTTGCCTGTAATAATAGTTTCTCTTATCCTTGAGAATGGAGGATTAATCTTAATGGCCGTTACTACTACCTTAGTGATTGTTGCTTTGGCAACTTATAATCTCATCGTAAAATCCAGTGTCAACGAAGCTTGCAATGTACTTTTACAGCTGGGGGATTATTCAGCAAAAATCAAATCAAATAAAACTTATCAGACAATTTTAAGGGCATATTGGTGCATAATAACTGCCCTATACTTAGGATATAGTTTTATTACCTTTAATTGGGCTATGTCATGGATTATCTGGCCGGTTGCTGGTGTATTGTTCGGTGCTGTAAAGGCAATTGCTGGTAGGGACTCTAATAGTGGGATGAATTTGAGATGAATCTTGTAATAGGTATAGATTTTTTAGACAATGTAAGGTAGAATATTCAGGTGGATTAGGAAATTGTGTCCTACTAAGAAGTCATAGAATTGGAGTGTGTTTATGTTAGCAGAATTAATTAAAAATGGATTTGGAGAAAAAGAGGATTTAAATTGTTCGGAAAAAATTTTGCAAGGAGCCAATATTGCATATAATTTAAACCTTGACAAGGAAGCCTTAAAATTAGCCTCAGGTTTTGGCGGCGGAATGGCAATTGAAGATAAGTGCGGTGCCTTGACTGGAGCAATAATGGTATTAGGAAAGCTTTTTGTAATGGAAAGAGCCCACGAAAGTATGAGAATCAAAGAATTAACCAGGGAATTATTTGATGAATATAATAGAGAAATGGGATATATTGACTGTGAACCGTTGAAAGAAAAGTATAGAACCGAAGAGATAAAATGCAGAAATGTTATTTTAAAAGCAGCAGAAATATTAGATAAAATAGTTATGAGAGAACTAAAATAGTAATTATAAGATTATTCGGTACAGCATTATTAGAAAAAGTGGATATAGGATAGATATTTAACTTAAACAGCTATTCTATATCCTTATTTATATATGCCGAAAAGTCAATGTAGCAAGTTGATTAATGCTTATCTAATAGGTATAATATGGGTAATAGAAAAGAGTTTGGTGATAAGTCTCGAAATC
Organism: Tissierellia bacterium; assembly: GCA_012843025.1. Classification (GTDB taxonomy): domain Bacteria; phylum Bacillota; class Clostridia; order Tissierellales; family Sedimentibacteraceae; genus Sedimentibacter. Next base: position 2,171 of record DURT01000013.1, read on the forward strand.
TTGTACGAAAGGGTAGAGGGGCTTGTAAAGATTAAGGGGAGGAACAGGTATGCCATTACAAATTATTAGGAATGATATAACGAAAATGGAAGTAGATGCTATTGTAAATGCGGCAAACAATCGATTAAAAATGGGCGGTGGTGTTTGTGGAGCAATTTTCAGGGCTGCAGGTCCTGAAGAGCTACAGGCAGAATGTGATTCCATAGGTAAATGCGATACCGGGGAGGCAGTTATTACTAAGGGCTATAATTTACCGGCAAAGTACATTATCCATACAGTGGGCCCTGTATGGGAAGGAGGCCATAAGGGAGAAGAAAAACTTTTAAGAAATTGCTATTTAAACTCTCTTAAATTAGCCCAGGATAATAACATTGAATCTATTGCGTTTCCGTTAATATCATCGGGAATATTTGGTTATCCTAAAGACCAGGCTTTCAGGGTTGCAGTAACGGCTATACAGGACTTTTTACTTGAAAATGAAATGATGGTTTATTTAATTGTTTTCGACAAAGAAGCAGTTGAATTAGGGGAAAAACTTTTTCTGTCCATAGAAAAGTATATTGATGACCACTATGTGGAAGAACGACATGAGGACAGAACAGAAAGATTTGTAAAAGAACAGCAACTAGCAGCTAAGTATTTATCAGAAGAAATACTAGCTCCTGCAGAAAAGATAAGCCTAGACTTAAAAGATGCTGTTGAGCAGTTAGATGAAACTTTTTCGGAAATGCTCCTGAGATTGATAGACGAAAAAGGAAAGACAGATGTGGAGACCTACAAAAAGGCAAATATAGACCGTAAGCTATTTTCCAAAATTAGGTTGGACAAGTTTTACAGGCCGCGAAAATCCACTGCTTTAGCTTTAGCCATTTCATTGGAACTAAGCCTTGAAGAAACAAAGGAATTGTTAAGAAAGGCAGGCTATGCCCTGTCTCACAGCAATAAATTTGACATAATTGTTGAATACTTTATTAAGGAAGGTATTTACGATATATATGAAATCAACGAAGCCTTGTTTGCATTCGACCAGAATCTACTAGGTGTATAATGTCGCATTTAATGCGACCTTTTTTCTTTTATAATATGTTATCCTCCAATTAACAAATAAATGGAGGGTGTTATGAAAGAAAAATTAACTGAACTAGTATTTATTTTAGACAAGAGTGGTTCCATGTCAGGCTTGGAAGATGACACCATCGGAGGATTTAATTCAATGCTAGAAAAGCAGAAGAAGGAAGAGGGTGAAGCCTTTGTAACAACAGTTTTATTTGATAATAACTACCAATTGCTTCACTACAGAAAAAATATCAGTGAGGTTAAACCTATTACAGAAAAAGAGTACTATGTTGGAGGTACAACAGCCCTTTTAGATGCAGTAGGAATAACTATTAACAGAATAGACAAGGCATTAACAGATACTATTGTAGAAGAACGTCCAGAAAAAGTATTGTTTGTTATCATTACTGATGGTATGGAAAATTCAAGCCGTGAGTATACTTACGAAAAAGTTAAGGAAATGGTTAAACAAAAGAAGAATCATTCATGGGATTTTATGTTCTTAGGAGCCAATATAGATGCTATAGAAGCTGCAGCGGATATTGGAATAAGTGAGGAAAGAGCAGTGCAATTTTGTAGTGACAGTTTAGGTACCCAATTAAACTACAAGGTGGTAAGCGAGGCTGTAAGTGATTTCAGAAAAGGTAAATATATTGATGCCAGTTGGAAGTTAAAGATAGAAAAAGATTTTAACCAGCGAGGCAAAGGCAGAACTTAATAAATTAATGAATAAGCCCCCCTTATGGGGGGTTAGCAATTTGGATACCATTTTATTCTATAATAGGGAACAGTGAATTCAATTATGCCGCTAGCGTATGGGCCAATATCGTATTGTTGGTAATATATTCTTATACCTTCAGGAGTTAAATAGAAACTGTATTCGTTGAAGTTCTTAATTATTAAGGATTCATAATCTTCAAAGTACAAATATGGGTTTTGTTTATTGTTGTAGTGTGCTTCTTTAATTATTTCTTCTAAAAGTAAATGTCGGTAGTCAGTTCCTGGCTTAAAAAAGCAATTAAGAGTAAGGTTAGTTCCGTTCCAAAGTTCCCAGGTATGGGAAGACCTGGTGGTAGAGCCGTGGGCACCTCCCGTGAATTCGTACTTGTCAATATACAAGCTTAAAAAACAGTTTTTATTATAGGTTATAATGTATTCCATGTAGGCACTGTATCCATGAAAAGGATAATCATTGACAACTGAATCCCTGTATCCTTCTACAGCCATGTTGTAAAGGTATTCTATATGTTTGATATAATCGACAATGTCCATGGCAATTTGATTATTTATCAGTGTTTGTGCATTAGTACATGGCAGGCTTACTACTGGATATTTTATAGAGAGAAACAATACTTCCACATCTTTATACATTAACGTTCTCTTAAGTTCTCCCATAGCTATACTTGCTTTATAACAATTATTTTTCATTTACAACCCTCCTTCAATATAATATGTTAAAAACATCCCATTGTTTCGTTTACAGGACTTAAGGATAGTGTATAAAACAATATTTTATAAAAAATTTGAGTTATATTGTAATAAGCGGAATAATCCTGTATAATTTAATTTAATTTAATCTTGATTGTTAGGTACTATATAGATAATGTTATAGGTGGTATGTATGAGTGTTAAAATAATTGCCGGGAGAGCCGACACAGGGAAATCGTCCCTAATCTATGATGAAATAATAAGGGAATCGAAAAAATCAAATAGTAATTTAATTCTTATAGTTCCAGAACTCATGACCTATCAGACGGAGTGTAACATAATAGAGGGTTTTGATTTAGACGGTATAATGAATATTGAAATATTAAGTTTTAAGAGGCTTGAAAACAAAATCTTAGAAGAAGTGGGAGGACTCAAGGTACAGGATATAAGTATTTTCGGAAAAATTATGCTCTTACGGCAGGTTTTTGAAGAAAATAAAGACAAGCTTCAGGTTTTTGGCAACTCCTACAAACAAAGCGGCTTTTTAAAAGAGTTTGAAGAGTTATTATCAGAATTTAAACAAAATCTGATAGATCCCCCTTCCTTGAAAAAAGCAGCAGAAAATGTGGAAGATGAACTTTTGATCAGGAAACTATCTGATATTGAGCTTATATATTCTAAGTTTATTGAAAAGACTTCAGGAAGGTACTTCGATGAGGGAGATAAAACAAATCTCTGTATATCTTTTATAGGAGAATCTTCATATATAAGAAATTCAAAGATATGGATTGACGGTTTTGAAAGTTTTAACCGTCAAAGAATAAATTTTATTAAAAATCTTATAGATTATTCAAAGGCAGTAACAATTACTCTCAATGCTGATTCTTCTTATTTAGCAAACTTGGAGGAAAAGGATGATTGGGAAGCCTTTAAAGTTATCTATGATACATACAATATTTTGAAAAGAACTATAGATAACCTAAATATGGTACCTCTTAGGGGGAACAAATCAAATTCTCCTGAAATAAAAGCCATTGAGAAGAACATGTTTTCACTGAATATGGAAGAATTTCAGGAGGATACGGATAAAATAAATATTTATTCATCTTTAAATCCATTTACAGAAACCCAAAGAGCTGCAGCCAATATTGTTTCCCTGGTCAGGGATAAAGGCTACAGATGGAAGGATATAAAAGTTGCAGTAGGCAACATGGATACCTACGAAATTGATATAAAAAGAGTTTTCACACAGTATGAAATTCCATTCTTTTTAGATGTAAAAAGAGATATAATGAATAACCCACTTACTAAGTACATCCTTTCCATTCTTGATATGTTTATTTGGAAATTTAAACATGATAATGTATTTGAATATCTTAAAACGGGTTTTTCTCCTTTAAATAAAAGACAGGTAGATTGTTTGGAGAACTATGCCCTCCAGTATGGAATTGAGGGGGGAAAGTGGTTTAAGGAATTTAAATCCCAGGATGATAGTTCCTGTAATGAGGAAACAGATAACCCCATGGAAGAATACAGGCAGTTATTTGCATCGGATTTTGAAAAGGAAAGAAGGGAAATCCATAATCTTAAGACAGCAAAAGATATAACCAAGTTTATTTTTAAATATTTTCGCAAACACAATATTCAGGAAAGAATAGAAAATGCTGTTAAAAAATTTAATTCTTTAAACAAGTTTGAAGAAGCCAGCGAATTTTCCCAGTGCTGGAACTTTGTCATGGATATTTTTCAGCAGCTTCTTTTGGTTGGTGGAGATGAAGAAATCTCTTTAACAGATTACAGGAAAATGTTGGAGGCAGGTCTTAATCAAGTTGAAATAAGTATTATTCCTCCTACCATAGACAAAGTGGAGGTAGGTCCTATTGACAGAATTGCTGTTACAAAATCTAAGGTATTGTATATTTTAGGTGGAAATGACAGCAACTTGGATGCACAAAACACAGAAAAGTATATTTTGTTAAATGATGAAAGAGACATCCTATTAGAAAATAGCCTAGAGCTTACCAAGGCTGCCGATTATGACTTATTTAAAGAAAAACACATGCTTTATAAGTTGTTCTCCAGTCCTAGGGAAAGGCTATATATTAGCTATCCCTTGGGTACATCTACGGGGGAAAGTATGCAGCCTTCCATGTATATTGATAACTTGAAATATATTTTTCCAAAGGTTAAAGAAGTTTCTGAAATTAGCGGTGAAGATGAGCTGAATTTTGTTTCAAATTACAAGGGAACCTACGATTACTTGGTGGAAAACATGCGTAATTTCATTGATGGATATGAAATTGATGACATATGGAAGGACGTTTATGCATGGTACGAAAAGGAAGATAAGGAAAATTTCCAAATTATTAATAAGGCTTTAAGCTACAGTAATTCAACTCCTCCACTGAAAAGTGCTATGGTAAAGAGGATATACCAGAACAATTTAACTATGACTGTTTCAAAATTAGAAAGTTATGGTGAATGTCAGTTTAAATATTTTGTGGAAAATGTACTAAAGCCAAGAGAAAGAATAGTTCAAAAAATTGAGTTTTATGATTTAGGAAATATATATCATTCTGTCGTAGAAAAATTTATAAACAATATTAAAGAGTCAGATTTAAGTTCCATTGACAGGATGGAAGCAGAAATTAAGGCTGTGGAAATAACGGAAGAAATTCTTAAGGAATGGGCAGATAAAGTAACAGCCATTGAAGCTAATCATAGAAACAAGTACATGAAAGAAAAAATAAAAAGGGTTATGAAAAGAACCTGCTGGACTATTGTAAAACAGTTGCAGGGAAGTGAATTCAGACCTAAGTATACGGAGCTTCAAATAGACCTTGTCGATAGGAATGACGAAAAGACTAAAGAAGGTATTTACTTATCTCCTATAGAGATTCCTGTAGTTACAGACAGTATTAAGGAAGTATTGAAGTTAAGAGGAGTAATCGACAGGGTAGATGTTTTTGAAAATGAGGACAAACTATATATTAATATTATTGATTATAAATCCTCACCAACGGATATTAATTTGGACGATGTTTCTGAAGGTCTCCAAATTCAGCTCCTAGTATATTTAAAAGTCTTGGTGGAAAAAGGCCAGGAACTGTTTGGAAAAAAACCTAACATAGGTGGCATCTTCTATTATTATTTCAATGATCCTATTTATAAGGACGAAAACAAGAATAAAGATATTGAAGAAGAAATTTTTAAAGGTTTAAAATTAAAGGGATACGTTTTAAAGGATGAGGAAATAGTCCGTTTCATGGATAAAAATATTACAGATACATCTAGTGTTATTCCTGCTGCTTTCAAGAAAAACGGTGAATTTTATGAAAGCAGGACAAAGGCTCTTACAGAAGAAGGTTTTGAAAATTTAATGGACTTAGTTTATGAAAAGTGTGTGGAGATGACAAAAAGTATTTTGGAAGGGAACATCAGCATTAACCCATATAAAAAATTAAATGGGATGACTCCATGCAAGTATTGCCAATATATAAGTATTTGTCAGTTTGACAGGACGTTAGGAAATAAGTACCACTTAATAAGTAAAAGAGACCTGAATATTGCCGGGAAAGGAGTGGAAAACAATGTGGACTAAGGAACAGCTTCGAATTATCAATTTAAAAAATTCCAATATTTTGGTATCTGCTGCAGCAGGTTCAGGTAAAACTACAGTAATGGTTGAAAGAATAATTAATCTTATAAAAGGTGGCGAAGATATCGACAGATTGTTGGTTGTTACCTTCACTAGGGCTGCTGCTGCAGGGATGAAGCAAAAAATTCAAAAATCACTAATAAAAGCTCTTCAAAAGAGGGAAGGAAATGCAAGGCACCTGAGAAGACAGCTGTCTCTTTTAAACCGCTCAATGATTACAACTATTGATTCCTTTTGTATGGATATAGTGAGGAAGAACTTTCATTTATTGGATATTGATCCTAACTTCAGGGTAGGAGACAGCAGTGAATTAAATATACTTTTGCAGGAAGCTGTTGATGAAGCATTAGAAGAGGAATATGCTCATATCGATGAAAATGAAAATTTCAAAAAACTAGTGGAAGGTTTAACCGGCAACAGAGGAGATGAAGAACTGGCTGAGATCACTCAAAATGTCTACAAGTTCATTTTAAGTTTTCCCGATCCTTTTTCATGGTTAGATGAAAATGTGGATTTAGTAAATATTACAGGGGATGGACTGAAAAAATCCAAATGGTTTGATGAAATTATAAATCATATAGGCCTCCTTTTGGAAGGAGCCAAGGGTTTTATAGATACGGCCATTGAAATATGCAAGGAGCCGGATGGTCCCTACCTTTACTTGGATACCTTAGCCAAGGACAGGGAAATTGTAGATAATTTAATTGAGCTTTTAAATACCGATTTGGATGGATTTATAAAGGCCTTGAAAGCTTTTAAAGCACCTCGGGCAGCATCTTTCAAGGAAGATAAATATCCTGAAGTGGATATTGATAAGCAAGGGGAAGTTAACGGTTCCAAGGGTTTAAGGGCGATGTACAAAGAAATTATTTCATCTATAAAGGAATTTTTGCCCTATGATTTGGATTACCAGAAATATGCCTCAGAAATAAGTGCAATGTATGGTACCATCTCTGCTTTAAGGGATTTAATAAAAAATACCCACCAAAAATACATGGAAAAAAAGAAAGAAAAATCTATTGTGGACTTTAATGATATTGAGCATTTTGCCCTTAGTATTCTGAGAACAGTTAATGAGGATGGTGAGTACATATCCTCTGAAGCTGCAGAGTATTACAGGAAAAAGTTTAACTATATTTTTATTGACGAATACCAGGATACAAACAGCTTACAGGAAGCTATAATAAACCAGATAAAAAGAAAAAACAATTTATTCATGGTGGGAGATATCAAGCAGAGTATTTACAGGTTCAGGCTGGCAGACCCGGGTATCTTTAATGAAAAATATGAAGAGTATACTCCTGATAGGGAAGATTTAGAGGATACTGTTATTGACAGAACAATTGAGTTAAATAAAAATTTCAGAAGCAGGGATGAAATACTGACAGCAACTAATTATATATTTAAAAATATTATGTCCAAGGAACTGGGAGAAGTGGAATACTGTGAAAGGGTGTTTTTAAATCCGGGAAAGGAATTTTCAGTAAAAACTCCCGTAGAACTTAGTATTATACAGAGGAATTCTTCCGAAGAAGCTCTAAATGGTGAAAACGAAATAGACGAAGAAATAGAATCTATGGAAACTGCTGAATTAGAAGCTATGTTTGCTGCTCAAAAAGTTAAGGAACTGATGAAAGAAGAAATTTGCACAGTCGAAGGGGACAGACGGAAAACAGAATACAAGGATATTGTAATACTGCTTAGGTCAGTTGTAGGTTGGGCAGGTATATTTGAGGAAAGATTCAATAAAGAAGATATTCCATTTTATTATGACGGAGGAAAGGGATATTATGACACAGTGGAAGTAAGCATTATGGTTAATTTACTTAAATTAATTGATAATGTAAGGCAGGATATTCCTCTTTTAAGTGTCATGAGATCGCCCATAGGGAACTTTTCAACGGAAGAGTTATTGGAAATAAGGTTAAAATTCCCTAAAGAAAAACATTTTATTAATGCTGTAAATAAGTTCCTTGCCCTTGAAAATACAGGTAAAGATACAGATTATTCGCCGGAACTTATGTTAAAATTGAAAAACTTTATGGATAAAATTTATAGTTGGAGTTACAAAAGCTCTTATTACCGTTTAGATGATTTAATATGGGAAATATTGATGGAAACCAATTACTATAATTTTGCGGGAGCTCTTCCCAATAGTAAAATGAGGCAGGCCAATTTAAGACTATTGGTGGATTTAGCCTATGATTTTGAAAAAACATCTATGCGAGGACTCTACAAATTTTTACGGTATATTGAAAAGGCAAAAAAATCTTCCGATGACAGGGGACAGGCTAAAACATTAGGGGAAAACGACAATGTGGTAAGGCTTATGTCAATTCATAAATCCAAGGGATTGGAATTTCCTGTTGTTATATTGTGCGGTCTTAATAAGCAGTTTAATTTGCAGGATACGAGAAATAAAATTCTTTTGCACAAGGATTACGGCATTGCACCCATGTATGTTAATATTGAAGATAGAATTGAAAGAGAAACATTAGCAAGAATGGCAATCAAGAATAAGATTAAAAAAGAAAATATTTCTGAGGAGATGAGGGTACTCTATGTTGCCATGACAAGGGCTATAGATAAATTAATTCTGGCTGGCAGTGTAAGTAATATGGAGCAAAAAATAAATAAATGGCGCAGGGGTTCTTCAAAATATTCCGTTTATAAAGGAATTTCCTATATGGATTGGATTTGCGGCTGCCTGTTTAAAAATATCAATATGGAACAATTTTATGAAATAATGAAAGAAGGTTCCTGGAAGGACTGGAATGTAAGAAGTATTACACCTTATGATTTAAGCGAGAACATGAACCTTGAACTGAACATAAAAGAAGGCAGACTGGCTATGATGAGGGAATTTAAAAATAAAATAAACAGCCCTCATTACGAAAAAATTGGGTCTTATTTAAGTTATAAATATCCTTATCGGACTTCCGTAAATATTCCTACTAAATTATCAGTTACAGATATTAATAATTTAAAAGACAAAGAATTTATAAATTTAAGATATAAAATTCCTGCGCTGGAAGATATACCTAGATACAATGAAAGAACGGAAAATTTTATATTAGATAAAAAGGTAACCGGAGCAGAAATAGGGACTCTGCTACACTCTGTATTGGAGCATTTAGACTTAAGGGGTAACTTAAACAAAAATGGCATAATTGAAAAAATTATGGAAATGGAAAAAAGAGAACTGTTGACAAAGGATGAGGCTGAAATAGTTGTTTCTGTATACGCTCATCGAATTGAGGAATTCTTTAGAAGCAATATAGGTCAAAGAATTATTAATTCTCATGAAGTATATAGGGAAGCTCCCTTTGTTTTAAGAAAAAAGGCACCAGAACTATTAAGCAGCTTGAATGAAAATGAATTAATCCTTGTTCAGGGTATAATTGATTGCTATTTCATAGAGGAGGGGGAGGCGGTAATAGTAGATTATAAAACTGATACAATAGACGAAAGTAAAGATGTAACAGCTCAAATTAACTTGCTGAAGCAGGAATACAAGGACCAGGTTACCCTGTATAAAGAAGCCTTAGAAAGAATTAGAGGTATTAAAGTTAAAGAATGTTACCTATACTTTTTCTCCATAGGACAGGAAGTGAAAATATAGTAAATGGCGGTGGTTCAAATAGAAGGAAATTTACAAAGGGAAAATATTCTGAAGAATGCTTATAAATTGTTTAAAGAATACGGCTACAAAAAAACTACTACCAGACAAATTGCAAAGGAATCGGGAATCAATAAGGGGTTATTACATTATTACTTTAAGCAAAAAGAAGATTTAATCATTGAAATGTACAGTGACTTATTAAACTGTATAAACGAATTTTTAAGTAAGGAAGAAAACTGTAACAGCGATGCCTTTTTGTACTATGCAGTTTTTAACATAGTATTTTTTAGGACGGTTTCATCTAAGAAATATTTCATAGAATTATTGGCGGAAATAGTCCAGTATAGGAATTTAACCAAGCTAAAAATTGAAAAGTCCACGGAGATGCTGTATGAATTTCTTAAAGAACACGGTTACAGGGACAGAGAATACCCCCTTCTTTTGGCTGTTACCGTTGCAGTTGGAGCTGAAGCAGAACTGGTGCTAAGTATTAATGAAGGCAAAGTTAAAATGACTTACGATAAACTTGCTGCAACTATGAATAAGTTATTATTTACTATGCTTAAAATAAGCGAAAAAGAAATTAGAGAAATAATCGACAGAGCAATGGAAATTGCTGATAGTATAGATATAAATGATTTGCTAAAACACTTAGAGACAAATATTAAATGGCTCCAAGAATAATATTGGGCGTGCCTAATTATATTGACAATTTATAGCAAAAGCTATATAATGTAAGTAATTGGGCGTGCCTAATATCTATAGGAAATCGCTAACAAAATAAAGACCAGCTAATTAAAGTCAATAGATTTTAGCAAAATAATATTAAATATTTTTTGAAAAACTAATAATAAAAAAATGCACACCTAATAAACCAATGATTATTGGTTTAAAAAACGAAGCTGTTATTTAAAATTG
>DURT01000014.1 GCA_012843025.1 Tissierellia bacterium
ATTCTTTAACGGATACAGACCACAGTTCTACTTCAGAACAACAGACATCACAGGCCAAATCGACCTTGAAGAAGGCGTAGAAATGTGTATGCCTGGTGACAACGCAAGATTCGTTGTACAGTTAATCCATCCAATAGCAATCGAAGAAGGATTAAGATTTGCTATAAGAGAAGGTGGAAGAACAGTAGGATCTGGAGTTGTTACTAAGATTATTGAATAAGATGCCCTAACCCCATTTTCGGACTGAAGGGAGAGAAAATGGTTAAGGGTGGCTAAAGACAAGAATTTTAAAAAAACATATTGACAAAACAAATAAATAAGATATATAATAAATTGCTATATAAAAAAAGCTTTTGCTTCAGCAGGAGCTTTTTTTAAAGTTAAATTAATTATTGACAGTATAATTGATTTGTGTTATCTTGTTAAAGATAATGGGTTCTTTAGCAAATAGAGTTCTTTGGAGGTGTAAAAGATGAGGACAGCAGTTAAATTAGCCTGTACGGAGTGTAAACAAAGAAATTATGATACACAAAAAAACAAGAAAACAAATCCGGAGAGGATTGAATTAAACAAATATTGCAAGTTTTGCAAAAAACATACTCTCCATAAGGAAACAAAATAACCGTATAGAGGTGTAATAATGTCTAAAGATACTGAGAAAACAAAATTTACTTCAAGAGTTGGCGCTTATTTCAGAGGAGTAAGGGCTGAATTGAAGAAAGTAAACTGGCCTACTAAGAAGGAATTGTCAAATTATACAATAGTTGTTTTTGCTACGACAGCAGCAGTGACATTTATAATTTGGGGATTGGATTTAGTGTTTAAGAATTTGATTGCATTGATTGTCTAAAGGAGTAGTTGGAATGAAACAAGAATCTCAAGGACCAAGATGGTATGTAGTGCATACATATTCGGGGCATGAGAATAAGGTTAAAGCTAATATTGAAAAACTTGTCGAAAGTAGAGAAATGCAGGATACTATATTTGAAGTCCGAGTACCTACAGAAGAGGTATTGGAAGTCAAAAACGGCAAGAAAAAAATGAAAGAAAGAAAAATGTTCCCCAGCTATGTCATTATTAAAATGATAATGACAGATGAATCTTGGTATCTTGTAAGAAACACAAGAGGAGTAACCGGTTTCGTAGGTCCCGGGTCAAAACCAGTCCCTTTAACCGATGAAGAAGTAAAAGCATTAGGTGTTGTTGAAAGACTTCCGGCTATTGAACTTGAGGCAGGAGATACAATCAAGGTTAAAGAAGGGCCATTTGAAGATTTTATTGGTACTGTAGAAAGTATCAATCAGGAAAAAAGAAAAATTAAAGCATTTGTATCAATGTTCGGTAGAGAAACTCTTATTGAACTTGATTATGAACAGGTTGAAAAAGTTTAATAACTTTTCAATATACAAGGAATGAGGAGGTGCAAGTATGGCAAAGAAAGTAGCAGCTGTTGTTAAACTGCAAATACCTGCAGGTAAAGCTACTCCGGCTCCACCCGTTGGTACCGCATTAGGACCTCATGGTGTGAATATTATGGGATTTTGTAAAGAATTCAATGCAAGAACAGCGGATCAGGCAGGTATGATTATACCGGTTGTATTAACTGTTTACCAGGATAGATCATTTACATTTATTACAAAAACTCCACCGGTTGCAGTCCTAATAAAGAAAGCAGTTGGTATTGAAAAAGGTTCAGGAGAACCTAATAAAACAAAAGTAGCAACACTTTCCAAAGCTCAATGCGAAGAAATTGCAAAAATTAAATTACCAGATTTAAATGCTCATACTGTTGAGGCAGCAATGAAATTAGTAGCAGGTACTGCCAGAAGTATGGGAGTAAAGGTAGAAGAATAAGGCACTGTGGGAGGTCTTAAGACCGCACTACCACTAAGGAGGTTAACAATATGCCAAAAAGAGGAAAAAAATATTTAGAAAGCATGAATTTAATTGACAGAACTAAACTGTATGACATGCAGGAAGCTGTAGAATTAATGTTAAACACAGCAAAAGCTAACTTTGATGAAACTGTGGAAGTTCATGTGAAATTAGGCGTGGACTCAAGACATGCAGATCAGCAGGTTAGAGGAGCAGTAGTTCTGCCTCATGGAACAGGTAAGACTGTTCGAGTTTTAGTTTTTGCCAAAGGAGACAAGGCAAAAGAAGCTGAAGAAGCTGGCGCAGATTTTGTAGGAGAAGCAGAATTAGCAGAGAAGATTCAAAAAGAAAACTGGTTTGATTTTGATGTTGTTATTGCAACACCTGATATGATGGGTGTAGTAGGAAGATTAGGAAGGATATTAGGACCTAAAGGTTTAATGCCAAATCCTAAATCTGGAACAGTTACTTTTGACGTAGCAAAAGCTATTGAAGAAATCAAAGCAGGTAAGGTTGAATACAGGCTTGATAAAACAAACATAATACACGTTCCCATAGGAAAGAAATCTTTTGGAGCGGAAAAAATAATGGATAACCTAAAGGTTGTTTTAGAAGCAATAATTAAAGCTAAACCCGCTGCAGCCAAAGGAAGATATTTAAGAAGTGTTACCATTGCAAGTACGATGGGACCTGGAATCAAGCTTAACACAACTAAATTAATGGATTAGTATCCAAAGTAATTTTAAAATTGAATACAATACCGCAGACAGCTGGTACTCAAGGGAGTTTAAATATCCAGCCGAGGTGAGATAATAGATTTAATTCTCTTCGTCTGCGGAGAGATTTTTTGTTTATGACCTAACCAATTTCTTGGACCTAAGGGAGAAAGAAATTTATCAGGTCAAACAGAGACGGGTTTTGATAGTGATAAGAGAAAATAATCTCTATAAAGGAGGTGCACACATGAACCAATCTGTTTTGGAACATAAGAAGCAGATAGTAAGCGAAATTTCGGAAAAAATAAAAAATGCAAAATCTGTTGTATTGGTTGAATACAAAGGATTGACCGTTGAAAAGGCTAACGAATTAAGAAATAAATGCAGAGAAGCAGGCGTAGAATACAAAGTATACAAAAATACTTTAATGCGTTTTGCATTTGAAGAATTAGGATATAAGGATATAACAGCACAATTGGAAGGACCTAATGCTATTGCATTATCATATGATGATGAGGTTTCCGCAGCAAGAGTAACGAATGACTTTGCGAAAGCAACTAACGAAATTATCCAAATAAAAGCTGGTATATCAGATGGCAGAGTTATAAATGCTGACGAAGTGAAAGCATTGGCAAGCGTACCATCAAGAGATATTCTTCTTGCTCAATTGGCAGGAGTATTACAAGGAAATCTCAGAAATCTTGCTTATATGCTTGATCAAATTGCTAAGAAAGATGAAGACGCAGCATAAGATGCCCTAACCCCAACTGCGAGATGCCCTAACCCATGAAAAATCATGAAACATAAGATCAAAATATTATATAAATTAATCCACAAAAATAATAGGAGGAAATAAAATGGCAAGTGAAAAAATCACAAATTTCATAGAAGAAATTAAGCAATTAACAGTATTAGAATTAAATGAATTAGTTAAAGCTATTGAAGAAGAATTTGGAGTATCAGCAGCAGCTCCTGTGGCTATAGCAGGTGGAGCAGCAGCTGGTGGAGCAGGAGCTCCTGCAGAAGAAGAAGAAAAGACAGAATTTGATGTTGTACTTACTTCTGCTGGCTCAGGTAAGATTAAAGTTATTAAGGTAGTAAGAGAACTAACAGGTCTTGGATTGAAAGATGCGAAAGAAGCTGTTGACGGAGCTCCTACTACTCTTAAGACAGGTGTATCCAAAGAGGAAGCTGAGAAGTTTAAAGAAGCTTTAGAAGCTGAAGGTGCAACAGTAGAAATTAAATAATTGAACTTAAAAGAGACATTCCTTCTCAAAGACAGGAATGTTTCTTTTAACAGGACTTTACTTATGTAGGGTCCTTTTTTATATATCCCCCTTCTACTGTATGTATAAAATCTCAGAATAAGGGAATAATAGTAAAGATGTACCAAAATTTTCATATCATTTCAGTAATGTAACAATAATATTAAAAATCCGAAAGATTGAAAAAACTATTGACAGAAATTTTTATTGGTGATAATATTGTACATTGCCATCAGTATGCAATTTTGGCATAGAATTTGTAAGTCAAAAATTATTAACTAAGGGGTGAAAGAATGCCGCATCCTGTGAAAATAGGTAATAGGGTAAGAATGTCTTACTCTAAAATTAATGAAGTTTTGGAATTGCCGGACTTAATCGAGGTTCAGAAAAAGTCTTACGAATGGTTCTTAAGTGAAGGACTGAAGGAAGTTTTTGATGATTTTTCTCCTATAGAAGATTATACCGGCAATTTAATTCTGGAATTTGTTGACCATTCTTTATATGGTGAGCCCAAATTCAGCCAAGTAGAATGTAAGGAAAGAGATGCTACATATTCGGTACCGTTAAAACTTAAAGTCAGGTTGATCAACAAGGAAACCGGAGAAATTAAAGAGCAAGAAGCTTTCATGGGCGAATTCCCTCTAATGACGGAAAAAGGTACATTTATAATAAATGGAGCGGAACGTGTTATCGTAAGTCAGTTAGTTAGATCACCCGGCGTTTATTACAATATGACCAGGGATAAAGTGGGTAAGGAATTATATGAAGCTACTATTATTCCTAATAGAGGAGCCTGGTTAGAATTTGAAACCGACTCTAACGATATTATTTATGTAAGAGTTGACCGTACCAGAAAACTGCCGGCAACAGTGCTTGTTAGAGCAATGGGACTTTCTTCTAATGCTCAGATTATAGAAACTTTAGGAGAAACGGAACAACTTTTAAAAACTTTGGAAAAGGACAACACTACTAATTCCGATGAAGCTTTAATTGAAATATATAAAAGACTAAGACCAGGAGAACCTCCTACTTTGGAGAGTGCTTCATCTTTGATAAATTCCCTATTTTTTGAACCCAAAAGATATGATTTGGCAAAAGTGGGAAGATACAAATTTAATAAAAAATTAAGTTTTGAAAACAGAATTATTGGTAAGCGTTCAGCAGAAAACATTATAGATGAAGAAACGGGAGAAATATTAGTACATAAAGATGAAGTTATTACTCCAGAAGCTATATTTAAGTTAGAAGCAGCAGGAGTTTTTTCCGTTGATATAATTAATTCTGATGATAGAGTTATTAGAGTTTTAAGTAATAAGTTTGTAGACCCGAAAGTATTCGGATTAGATATAGATTTTGAAAAATTAGGTTTAAAAGAAAGGGTTTATTATCCAGTAATGAAACAGATTTTGGATGAGAATGAAACCCTTGAAGATATCGAAAAAGCAATAACAGCCAATATTAAGTCAATATCACCTAGACACATAATCATTGATGATATGATAGCAGCTACAAATTATCAACTAGGGCTGTTTAAAGGTATAGGAAATATTGATGATATAGATCATTTAGGAAACCGAAGATTGAGAAGTGTAGGCGAACTGCTACAAAATCAGGTTCGTGTGGGATTGTCCAGAATGGAAAGAGTAGTCAGAGAGAGAATGACTATTCAGGATGTGGATGTTGTGACGCCACAGGTTCTTATAAATATAAGACCTGTTTCTGCCGCAATTAAAGAGTTTTTCGGTTCAAGCCAGCTGTCCCAGTTCATGGACCAAACAAATCCTTTGGCTGAACTTACTCATAAAAGAAGGATGTCCGCTCTTGGACCAGGAGGGCTATCCAGGGACAGAGCCAGCTTCGAAGTAAGAGACGTTCACCATTCTCATTACGGCAGAATGTGTCCTATTGAAACTCCAGAAGGTCCTAATATAGGTCTTATAACTTCTCTTGCAACCTATGCAAGAATTAACGAATATGGATTTTTGGAATCTCCTTACAGAAGAGTAGATAAAGAAACAGGACGAGTAACGAATATAATTGATTATCTTACTGCTGATGAAGAAGACACTAAAATAATTGCTCAGGCAAATGAACCTTTGAACGAAGACGGTACATTTGTACACAGTCGTGTAGTTGTAAGGGGAATTGACGGTGTTAATGAGATAGTATCTAGGGACATGGTTGATTATATGGAAGTTTCTCCAAAACAGGTTATTTCCATTGGAACAGGAATGATTCCATTCTTGGAGAACGACGACGCCAACCGTGCCCTTATGGGTGCCAACATGCAGAGACAGGCTGTTCCACTCTTAATTACAGAAGCTCCTATAATTGGAACTGGTTTAGAGTATAAAGCAGCCCTGGATTCAGGAGCAGTAGTAATAGCGGAGCATGATGGAGTCGTAGTATCAGTAACAGCAGCTGAAATTATAATAAGAAGAAAAGATAATGGAATGCTTGATAAGTACTCCCTTCTCAAGTTCAGACGTTCCAACAGTGGTACTTGTATAAATCAAAAACCTATAGTTTATAAAGGTGATGAAGTTAAAAAGGGTCAGATTATTGCTGACGGCCCCTCAACAGATAATGGAGACATGGCTATAGGAAAAAATCTTTTAGTAGGTTTTATGACATGGGAAGGGTATAACTACGAAGATGCCATGTTATTGAACGAAACCTTAGTCATGGATGATACTTTAACATCTATCCATATTGAGGAATATGAATCAGAAGCAAGGGATACCAAGTTAGGTCCCGAAGAAATAACCAGAGATATTCCCAATGTAGGGGATGATTCTCTCAAGGACTTAGATGAGAGAGGAATTATTAGAATAGGTGCTGAAGTTAAATCTGGAGACATCCTCGTAGGAAAAGTTACTCCAAAGGGTGAAACGGAATTAACAGCGGAAGAGCGACTTTTAAGAGCTATTTTCGGTGAAAAGGCGAGAGAAGTAAGAGATACTTCCCTTAAGGTTCCTCACGGTGAATCGGGTATAGTAGTCGATGTAAAAGTATTTACCAGGGAAAATGGCGACGAACTTAGCCCGGGAGTAAGTAAGCTTGTAAGGGTGTATATTGCAACCAAGCGAAAAATAAATGTGGGGGACAAAATGTGTGGACGTCATGGTAATAAGGGTGTTATTTCCAAAATATTACCGGAAGAAGATATGCCTTTCTTACCAGATGGTACACCATTACAGGTTGTTTTAAATCCCTTGGGAGTTCCTTCCCGTATGAATATTGGGCAGGTATTGGAAGTCCATCTTGGATTGGCAGCCAAAGAATTAGGTTGGCATGTTGCTTCTCCAGTATTTGATGGAGCAGTGGAAGATGATATTTGGGATGCACTGGAAATGGCCGGCTACCCCAGAAGTGGTAAAATAGAGTTAAGAGACGGCCGATCTGGAGAATACTTTGATGGTCCCGTAACAGTGGGATACATGTATATGCTAAAACTTCATCACTTGGTTGATGATAAAATCCATGCCCGTTCCACTGGACCTTATTCATTGGTTACTCAACAACCTTTAGGAGGAAAAGCCCAGTTTGGAGGCCAAAGATTCGGAGAAATGGAAGTTTGGGCCTTGGAGGCATATGGAGCTGCCCACACATTACAGGAAATCTTGACGGTAAAATCGGATGACGTTAATGGTAGAGTTAAGACTTATGAGGCCATAGTAAAAGGTGAAAATATTCCTGAACCAGGAATACCTGAGTCCTTCAAAGTACTTGTAAAAGAGCTGCAAAGCTTGGCCTTGGACGTAAAAATAATCACCAGTGATGCAGACGAAGTAGAAATAATCGATACTTTGGACGATGATGATCCGCCTTCTGACACAGAAAATTTAGGTGATATGACTCTTGTGGAAGAAAGTGTGGAAGAAAACATGCAAGTAGAGAATGACGAAGTTGATGAAAATAATGATGAAGATGAGTATATGGACATAGAAACAGATTTACCTGATGACATAGATTTAGATGAAGATTATGACGGTGATGGTTATTATTAGGGTATGAGGACACTTAGTGTCCCCTACCCGTAGGGAAATAGAAATTTCCCTACAGCTAAATACAAGGACCGAAGAAAAATAAATTTTAATGAAGGGAGCGAACTCCTTGATAGATTACAATAATTTCGAATCAATAAGAATCGGATTGGCTTCTCCTGATAAAATCAGACAATGGTCCCGAGGAGAAGTTAAAAAACCTGAAACAATAAATTATCGGACCTTAAAACCTGAAAAAGACGGACTTTTCTGCGAGAAAATTTTTGGACCTACAAAGGACTGGGAATGTCACTGCGGAAAATATAAAAGAGTTAGATACAAGGGTGTAGTTTGTGACCGTTGTGGAGTTGAGGTTACGAAAGCAAAAGTTAGAAGGGAAAGAATGGGACATATTGAGTTAGCTGCCCCGGTATCTCATATATGGTATTTCAAAGGAATTCCATCAAGGATGGGTCTGCTGTTAGACATGTCTCCCAGATCCCTTGAAAAAGTACTTTACTTTGCTCAATATGTAGTAACAGATGCAGGAGATACTTCCTTGACGGAAAAACAACTTTTAACTGAAATGGAATACAGGGAGTATAAGGAACATTATAAAAATGCCTTTAAAGCTGAAATGGGTGCGGAGGCAATTAAAAAACTCCTTGAAAAAATAGATCTTGAAGCAGAAGCTGCCGAATTGAAAAAGCAGCTAAGGGAAAGCAAGGGTCAGAAAAAAATAAGAATTACCAGAAGACTTGAAGTTATTGAAGCCTTCAGAACATCTGGCAATAGACCTGAATGGATGATCTTGGATGTTATTCCTGTAATTCCTCCGGAACTTAGACCTATGGTACAGTTAGATGGAGGACGATTTGCCACTTCAGACTTAAATGACTTGTACAGAAGAGTTATAAACAGAAACAATCGTTTAAAGAGACTATTAGATCTAGGGGCACCAGATATAATAGTTAGAAATGAAAAAAGAATGCTTCAGGAAGCAGTGGATGCTTTAATAGATAATGGAAGAAGAGGAAGACCTGTAACTGGTCCTGGGAACAGACCTTTAAAATCTCTTTCAGATATGCTTAAGGGTAAACAGGGTCGTTTCAGACAAAACCTCTTAGGTAAGCGTGTTGACTATTCTGGTCGTTCCGTTATAGTTGTAGGGCCTGAGCTTAAATTTAATCAATGCGGACTTCCTAAGAAGATGGCGTTGGAATTATTCAAGCCCTTTGTAATGAAGAAATTAGTTGAAACGGGAGCAGCTCACAATATTAAGAGCGCAAAGAAAAAGGTGGAAAGATTAGATACGGCGGTATGGGACGTATTAGATGAAATAATCAAGGACCACACCGTTATGTTAAACCGTGCTCCTACTCTCCACAGACTGGGTATTCAATCTTTCGAGCCTGTATTAGTAGAAGGAAAGGCTATTAAACTTCATCCCTTGGTATGTACTGCATATAATGCGGACTTTGACGGTGACCAAATGGCTGTCCATGTTCCACTTTCAGTAGAGGCCCAGGCAGAGTCAAGATTCTTGATGATGTCTGTAAACAACATTCTTGCGCCGAAAGATGGAAGACCTATAACAACTCCTACCCAGGACATGGTTTTAGGATGTTATTATATGACTTTGGAAATAGATGATGCCAAAGGTCAAGGAATGATTTTCAAAGACTATGATGAAATGATAATGGCTTATCATAAGAAATATATTGATCTGCATGCCAGGGTAAAGGTAAGAGTTACTGTAGGTAAGGAATCAAAATTAGTTGAATCCACCGTGGGAAGATTTATATTTAATGACGGTATTCCTCAGGATTTAGGTTTTGTAGACAGAGAAGTTGATAAATTTTCCTTGGAAATAGATAAAACGGTAAATAAAAAAGCATTAGAAGAAATAATATACAGATGTTTCAGAAAACATGGCAATGCTAAAACAGCAGAAGTATTGGACGGTATTAAAGCTAAAGGATTCCGATATTCAACCATAGGTGCCATTACTATTTCCATAGAGGATATTACAGTTCCAGAAGAAAAGAAAATTTTGATAGAAAAAGCAGAAAAACAAGTCTTGGAATATGAAAAGAAGTACAGAAGAGGCTTGATGACAGATGAAGAAAGGTATGAGAATGTTATAAAAATCTGGAACCAAACTACAGAAGATGTTACTAATGCCCTTATGGATAATTTGGATCCTCTAAACCCAATTTACATCATGTCTGTATCGGGAGCCCGTGGAGGACGTAACCAGATAAAACAGTTGGCTGGTATGCGTGGTCTTATGGCCAGTGCCACAGGTAAGACAGTGGAAGTTCCTGTTAAATCAAACTTCCGAGAAGGTCTTTCAGTATTGGAGTTCTTCTTGTCAGCTACAGGGGCACGTAAAGGTTTGACAGATACGGCCTTAAGAACTGCTGACTCAGGATACTTGACCAGAAGACTTGTAGATGTAAGTCAGGATGTTATCGTAAGAGAGTTCGATTGTGGAACTACTGACGGAATTGAAGTAGAAGCCTTTGTAGATGGAAAAGAAGTAATAGAAGAACTAAGAGAAAGATGTGCCGACAGATTTGCGGCAGCTGATGTAGTCCATCCAACTACGGGAGAAATCCTTGTTAAAGAAGGAGATTTCATTTCCGAAGAAATGGCTTATAAAATAGAAAGCTTGGGAATTAAAAAGGTTAAGGTAAGATCCGTCCTTACGTGCAAGACTGTTCACGGTGTTTGTGCAAAATGTTATGGTACTAACTTAGCTACCGGAAAATTAGTGGATGTAGGAGCTGCAGTAGGTATTATAGCCGCTCAGTCAATCGGTGAGCCGGGTACTCAGCTTACAATGCGTACATTCCATACTGGAGGTATTGCTGCAGCTGCAGATATCACCCAAGGTCTTCCACGTATTGAAGAATTGTTCGAAGCAAGAAAACCTAAGGGTCAGGCTATAATTTCGGAAATTCCGGGTAAAATTACTATTACGGAAAAAGCAAACAAGAGAGAAGTTACCGTAACTAACATGGAAGAAGTTCAAAGCAAGACCTACTTGATTCCTTACGGCTCTAAATTGCTGGTATCAGAAGGAGATTATGTAGAAGCAGGAGATAAGATTACCGAAGGTTCAATTAATCCTCATGACATTTTAAGCATTAAGGGTATGAAAGCATTAGAATCATACATTCTGATGG
This sequence comes from Tissierellia bacterium, assembly GCA_012843025.1. Lineage (GTDB taxonomy): Bacteria > Bacillota > Clostridia > Tissierellales > Sedimentibacteraceae > Sedimentibacter. Next base: position 11,034 of record DURT01000014.1, read on the forward strand.
AAGTTCAGAGAGTTTACAGAATGCAGGGTGTTGACATCAGCGACAAGCACGTTGAAGTTATCATAAGGCAAATGGTTAACAAGGTAAGAATTGAAGAATCAGGAGATACATCACTATTGCCGGGAAGTTTGGTTTCAATTTATGAATTTGACCGACAAAATGCAGCGGCAATTAGTGAAGGTAAGGAGCCTGCAACGGGTGAAATAGCCTTACTAGGTATTACCAAGGCGTCTCTTGCAACAGAGTCCTTCTTATCTGCTGCATCCTTCCAGGAAACTACCAGAGTATTGACGGACGCAGCTACTAAGGGTAAAGTTGACAACCTTATTGGACTAAAAGAAAATGTCATTATTGGAAAATTAATACCTGCAGGTACTGGTATGAAAAAGTACAGAAACATTGGTATTTTGGTAAAAGAAGAGGAAGTAGAAGAAGAACCTGTTGAGAAAGTATAGAGGAACGAGGACAATTTCAAAAAAAATGTTTGACATCTAAAACATAAGGTGGTAGAATACTTTAGTATTTTAATCAATAAAGTCAAGGAATACAAGTGTTTAGGGGATTTTCCCCCCCGATATACGAAAATTAATAAGTAGTGCATAGACTGCAAGATGCTTACAAGATAAGCATCTCGCAGTCTCATGCAATTATAATTATTAATGGTCGGGTGATAAAATGATTGATAAAAACAAAAAAGTAGTAGTAGGGAAGAGGCAAACTTTGAGGGCTTTGTCAAGAGATGAAGTAGAAAAAGTATATTTAGCAAAGGATGCCGATTTGCATGTTACAAATCCGATATCAGATGTATGCAAGGAAAAGAATATTGAAATAATATATTTTGATACTATGAAAGAACTTGGTACGTCTGTAGGTATTCGCGTAAACGCAGCGGCGGCTGCCGTTTTAAAATAGAATTAAGAAAAAGGAGGTGTAGGAATGCCAACAATTAACCAGTTAGTGAGAAAAGGAAGAGAACAAGTAACTTATAAGTCTAATGCTCCAGCTTTGAATGTAAGCTACAACACTCTTAAAAAGAAAATGATTGAATCTCATTCTCCACAAAAAAGAGGAGTATGTACATCAGTTAAAACTGTAACACCTAAGAAACCTAACTCCGCTCTTAGAAAAATTGCCAGAGTTAAGTTGACTACAGGTGTGGAAGTTTCAGCATACATCCCTGGAGAAGGACACAACTTGCAGGAGCACAGTGTTGTTCTTATAAGAGGTGGAAGAGTTAAAGACTTGCCTGGTGTTAGATACCACATTGTAAGAGGTACCCTTGATACAGCTGGTGTAGCTAACAGAAAGCAAGCAAGATCCAAGTATGGAGCAAAAAAGGAAAAGAAAAAATAATTAAGTGAATTTCGGCGCACGCCATAATATATATTATGAGTTGTGCACGACGGCATTTAATTATGTCGAGTACCTGTGAATTAAATTTATGTTAAGGAGGGAAGCAAAGTGCCAAGAAAAGGTCATGTACCAAAGAGAGAAGTAATGGAAGATCCTATTTATAAGGATAAAGTCGTTACTAAGTTAATCAACCAACTTATGTATGATGGCAAAAAGGGAATCGCCCAGAAAATAGTTTACGGCGCCTTTGATCTAGTAAAAGAAAGAACAAAGGAAGATCCCTTAGAAGTATTCTATAAAGCACTTAACAACATCATGCCTGTGTTGGAAGTAAAAGCAAGAAGAGTCGGTGGTGCTACTTATCAGGTACCAATAGAAGTAAGACCTGAAAGAAGACAGACTTTAGGATTAAGATGGCTGGTAACTTATTCTCGTAAAAGAGGAGAAAAGACCATGAAGGAAAGGCTTGCAAAAGAAATAATGGATGCGGCCAACAACGTGGGAGCCAGTGTTAAAAAGAGAGAAGACACCCATAAGATGGCAGAGGCTAACAAGGCATTTGCGCATTTTAGATGGTAAGATCCGGTGGATTAAAGCAGCGTGAAGGAGGGAAATAATGAGAGAGTATTCTTTAGATAAGACAAGGAATATCGGAATAATGGCGCATATTGATGCAGGAAAAACTACATGCACCGAAAGAATCCTGTTCTATACTGGAAAAATTCATAAAGTAGGCGAAACTCACGAAGGTGCTGCACAGATGGACTGGATGGAGCAAGAGCAGGAAAGAGGAATTACAATAACTTCAGCTGCTACTACTTGTATTTGGAAGGATGTAAGAATTAACATCATTGATACGCCGGGACACGTAGACTTTACAGTGGAAGTTGAAAGGTCTTTGAGAGTATTAGATGGTGCTGTAGCAATATTTGACGCTAAAATGGGTGTAGAACCCCAGTCTGAAACTGTGTGGAGGCAGGCGGATAAGTACCAGGTACCAAGAATTTGTTTTGTAAACAAAATGGATAAATTAGGTGCAAATTTCTTGTATTCCGTTGGCACCATGAGAGAAAGATTAAAAGCCAATGCAGTTCCTATCCAATTACCAATAGGAGCTGAAGATAGTTTTAATACCATCATAGATTTGGTTGCTATGAATGCGGTAAGATACAACAATGATCAGGGAACAGATGTTGAGATTATAGATATTCCCGAAGATTACTTGGATCAGGCTATAGAACACAGAGAAAAACTTATAGAAGCCTTATCTGATTTCAATGAAAATATAATGGAAAAATACTTGGAAGGGGAAGATATTCCTGTAGAAGAGTTAAAGGCAGCTATAAGAAAAAGTACAATTAACAATGAAATTGTACCTGTTCTTTGTGGAACTGCTTATAAGCATAAGGGTGTAAGACTTATGCTTGATGCAATTGTTGACTATTTGCCTAATCCTGTAGATGTTCCTCAGATGAAGGGTTTTGATCCTTCAACAAACGAAGAAATAGTAAGAGAAGCATCAGATGATGCTCCATTAGCAGCTTTGGCATTTAAAATAATGACAGATCCTTTTGTAGGAAAACTTACTTTCTTCAGAGTTTATTCAGGAGTATTAGAATCAGGTAGCTATGTACTGAACTCTACTAAGAACAAAAGGGAAAGAATTGGTAGAATTCTTCAGATGCATGCTAACAAGAGGGAAGAAATCAAGAGATCTTATACGGGAGATATTGATGCAGCAGTTGGTTTGAAAATAACTACCACTGGAGATACATTGTGTGATCCCGATCATCCCATAGTACTTGAATCAATGGTGTTCCCAGAACCAGTTATAGAGGTAGCAATTGAGCCCAAGACAAAAGCTGGTCAGGACAAAATGGGAATAGGACTTCAAAAGTTAGCGGAAGAAGACCCTACATTTAAAACTTATACAAATCCTGAAACAGGCCAGACAATTATTGCAGGAATGGGCGAATTGCACTTAGAGATAATTGTAGATAGATTGTTAAGAGAATTTAAAGTTGAAGCAAATGTAGGTAAGCCTCAGGTTTCTTACAAGGAAACAATTACAGGCACTGCAGATGTTGATGTTAAATATGCAAGACAATCTGGTGGTAAGGGTCAGTATGGTCATGTTAAGATTACCATGGAACCTGTAGAGCCAGGCCAAGGCATTATTTTCGAAAATGCAATTGTAGGCGGAGTTATTCCGAAAGAATATATACCAGCAGTTGAAGCCGGTGTTAGGGGCGCAGCGGAAAATGGTATTTTAGCCGGATATCCGGTAATAGATTTTAAAGTTACATTGTATGATGGTTCTTACCATGAGGTGGATTCAAGTGAAATGGCGTTTAAAATTGCCGGCTCCATGGCCTTTAAGCAAGCTATGGAAAAAGCAAAACCTGCATTACTTGAACCATATATGAAAGTTGAAATAACAACTCCTGATGAATATTTAGGCGATGTTATGGGAGATGTTAACTCCAGAAGGGGAAGAATAGAAGGATTCTATGACAGAAGTGGAGTTAAAGTAGTAGATGCTTTTGTTCCCTTAGCTGAAATGTTTGGATATGCAACTGCCCTTCGTTCAATGACTCAAGGTAGAGCATCTTATTCAATGGAATTCCATCATTACGAAAAAGTACCTAACAATGTAGCAGAAAAAATTATAAAATAACAATCCACGGAGGAGAAGAAATGGCAAAAGCAAAATTTGAAAGAACTAAACCTCATGTTAATATAGGTACAATCGGTCACGTTGACCATGGTAAAACTACATTAACAGCAGCTATTACACTTA